>JANQST010000058.1 GCA_028279155.1 Cyclobacteriaceae bacterium | reverse complement strand
TTAATGCAACAACCCATTCATCATCCGGTGCTATCTCAGATGCTGTAGTTTCCGATTTCGATAATGATGGTGATGATGATCTAATCCTGATAGGCGGTGGCTATAACAGATTGTTCAGATTCGATGGTACAGATCTGAATGCTACCAATGGCAATTTAGGATCACAGGTTGGAAACGTATCAGCAAATCTTGATCTAATAAGTCTTGCTGACATAGATGGTGACGGAAATCTTGATCTTATTGGCACAAATTCCAGGACAGATTATGCGTACCTTGATGTTTCCGGAGTTCAAAAAATCACGATAACACCAGATGACTTTACAGAAAGGAGAGCTCAGGCTAATGCAGATATAGGAGCATTGATTGCATTTGATCGTGATGGCAATATCATTGGTGATACGGATGGTGGTACTGTGTTCACATTTGCCATAGGAGATGGGACCAATGATGCCGATAACGGAAGATTTGTGATCACAGGATCAGGAAGCACAGCTAAATTGGAAGTAGGTGTCACGGATTTGGATTTTGAGACACAATCTACTTACCGAATTTTGATCAATACGTTGACTTCTGGGGTTAACAGAGAATTTGCATTAGAACTATACCTTCAAAATTCACCAGAAGAAGGAGAAGGAACATTTGAAGCTGTTGCAGAACCAGTAGATAATGCATCTACTTACTCTCCGGTTTTTGCAGACATTGACGGAGACGGTAATGATGAACTATTTTATCAGAGTGTCGGTGGGGGAGAACAAAACATTTACTTGCTAACAGACTTGACCCAGGAAACTGGATCATTTGTTGCTTATGGTGAAACTATTAAGATTGCAGATTTTGATGATGATGGTGATCTTGATTTAATTACCAATAACAGCACGGATCTATACATCTATCAAAATGATGGGTCAGGTAATTTCTCATATTTGTTGAGCCATAGGTTTGGCACATTCGGGCCATCTGTAAATGATATTGCTATCGCAGATTTCGATAATGATGGCGATAATGACGTGGCTATCGCTAAATCCACAGGCGGTGAAATTTGGTTGAATGATGGAGATGGCACATTTACATATGTAGATGAACTTATAGTCTCTGAAGCCATTGATGTGGAGGTTGGTGATTTTGATGGAGACGGGCAAATGGATATTGTTTGGGGTGAGGCAAATGACGCCCGTGTTTATATGAATGAAGGAGGGGCCTCGTTTAGTCAAACATATTCATATAGCTTGGGTGAAATAGAAGAAATCAAAGTAGCGGATTTTGATGGCGATGGCGACCTTGATGTTCTGATCGCTGCGAGCGGTTACCTCTATATGCTTGATGGGCAGGGTGATGGAAGTTTTGGCTATTATTCTACGGAAGCGTATAACATCGTTGATAATAGCGATGTGGTAGTAGGCGATATGGATGCGGATGGGTTGTTGGATGTTGCCTTTGTCACAGACTCGGGTGAAGGCGGAGACAATATCGCAGTAATGTCAAATGATGGGGCAAATGGTTTTTCCCTCGTTCAAGGGTTATCGGTATCGGAAGATGAATACGCAATCTTAAGGGGACTTGCACTTGGAGATGTAGATGGGGATGATGACCTTGATTTGGTTATCTCATCAGATAATGAACGTCAAGTTCTAGAAAATAAAAATATTGCTCCATACATTGATGGATTTAGTGGTCGTACAATCATTGACGAGAATACACCAATCGGTACTTTCCTTGGCCAGCTTTCTGCAAATGACAAAAATGGTGATGCGGTTAGTTCAGTCTCTTTCGCAGATGGTGATAACGATAATGACTTTTTCCTAATGGATGGGTCTGGAAACATTACCCTGAACGGGGAACTTGATTGGGAAGAACTTGGAAATGTTCTCACAGTCGAAATTGAAGTTGAAGATGACCTGGGTAATTCTAGAATTGAGGACGGTAGACTTGTAATAAATAATCTTCCCGAGGATGGAAATGGAATCTTTGATCCTGAAGCACGTAGAATTTTTGGATCCAACGATTCTGAGGTTTTTGAACCTGGCGATTACGATCAGGATGGTGATATGGATTTGTTCAGTGCTTCTGATTACGGCCCAGACCTTGGCGTATTCCAACAAAATAGTGCAAGTTTTTCTCTTGAACTCATTAATAATTTCAAGTACGATGCGAACGAAGCGATTTTCCTGGATTACGATAACGACGGGGACCTTGATCTTCTGACTTCTGACAATGGACGTCTGAGGATTTGGACGAACAATGAGGGATTTTTCAATGATGATGACCCTGTAGGAAGTGGAAGATATGATGAAATTGGTGAAATAGTGGTTGGTGATTTTGATGATGATGGCCTTCTAGAAATATCGATTAGTGAACTCTACTCAGGAGATGATGATTATAACGTTGTAAGAGTTTTTGAGATTAATGAGGATAGAGAATTCAATGAGGTTCAAACACTGGAAATTTATGATAGCGGAGGCGGTGATTTGTTAGGTAGATACATTGAACAAAAAGTACTCGCAGATTTTGATGGTGATGGATTTGATGACCTCCTAATCATGACGGACGGAGATGATGCAATCTTTTATGGAAGTCCAACAGGTTTGGATGAAGCATACACTGTTGCTATCACCGAAAATGACTATGGTTTTAATTATGCGCAGGCAGGCGACCTAAATGGTGATAGTTATGGAGACATTGTTTCTGTAAGAGACTCCTCCGACGGTACAGAGAAAATAATAGACATTCATATTAATAATGGTGATGGTTCGTTTGATATCGTTCAGTCCATTAGTGGGGCTCAATTAAGAGCGTTGCAACTAGGTGACATTGATGGAGATGGATCATTGGATATTGTTACCTCAGCTCATGATGATGATTTAGAGGATTACCGCATCGATACACATACGAATGATGGATCAGGAACTTTTTCGTTCGCTCAAACAATACCTGATGCCGATGCAGATAGAATAAAATTGATGGACGTGGATGGAGACGATGATCTTGATATCGTCATGAGGAAAACCTATCGAGAAGAAGTAGACGACAATGTGCTATTTGCGTTTTGGAATGCAAACGTTGCACCAACAGCAATTAACCTTTCTTCTACTTCTTTTGACGAGCATCTACCTGAGGATACTGAAGTGGCAACAATTACTATTGACGACCTCAATTTGAATGATGAGCACGTAATTTCATTGGTAACTGGTGATGGTTCCAACGATGAACATAATAGCTTTTTCTATTTAGTAGATAATAGTCTTCGACTTACCAAGGATGTTACGTTTGAGGATACACCTCAACTTTTCATTCTACTATCTGTTTATGATGGTCACCAGACCTATGAACAAGCAATAGTCTTGGATGTAAATGATGTGAATGTTGCTCCGACTGCCATCAATTTATCTTCTACTTCTTTTGATGAAAGAACAACTCCAGGAACTGTTATAGCAACCTTATCTGCTGATGATATAAATGTTGGAGATGATCACTTTTTTGAATTTGCTACTGGTGATGGAACCAACGATGCAGATAATGGATCCTTCTTGATTGATGGAGATCAGCTGATTGTTACAGATGAAACACGATTTGAGACTAAATCCACATACAATATTTATCTCGCTGCTTCAGATATTGATAATACCATTGAGCAAGCATTTTTATTGTCAGTAAACGATATCAATCAAGCACCAACAGCTATTGCTCTTTCAAATACGACCCTTGATGAAGGATCTGCCGGAGCAGTTGTAGGAGCAATAACGGTAACCGACCCGAATGCTGGAGATACGCATGAACTATCACTCGCGACAGGCGATGGAACCAACGATGCAAACAATGACCTATTTGCTATTAGTGGTAATGACCTAATAGTCGTTGGGGATGTAGAATTCAACAACACACCGACCCTTAATATTCTTATATCGGCAAGTGACGGAAGCGAATCCTTTGAGCAGGCGTTTACACTAACCGTTAATCAGGTTCTTGGACTTGAAGATGAGATTTCAAATGCACTTGGAATTTATCCGAACCCTGGAAATGACCGACTTGAGATAAACATGGAAAATGCCTTGAGAGGTGCCATGAGCATAAAAATCTCTGACCTTTCTGGGAAGGTTATCCATAGTTATTCCAGTGAGAAGATCATTGATAAATGGGTTGATCGACTCGATATGACCAGTGCAATGCCAGGGGTTTATCTTGTACAAATTACAATTGAAGATCAACAGTTTATCCAGCGTTGGATAAAGAGTGAATAGAACTATCTACTTTTTGCTAAAAAAGTCATCCATTCGCTGAGTGGCAATCTCAGGAGATACGTAATTTGATGATAGAGAAGGCTGGCCTGGAAGATTCTCCACATGTAAGGTCTGTGTAGGGAAGGCGAAGTTGATCCCAAGTTCTTTCGCCAAATGAGTGATTTTAAGTAGAATCTCGTGACGAGCTCTAAGTTCTTCGGCCCAAGAAGGTACCTCGAAAAAAATGTAGAACATGACGTTCAATGATGAGGCTGCCATATCATTGAAATACACATGGTAGTTGTCCTTTCTTGTATTGGGATGTGTATCTACAATTTTTCTTAGCCCTTTGACAAAAACTTCAATCAATTCGGGAGGAGTATCATAATTGATTGCTATTTGCGTGTAGAACCGTCGATACTTTCTTAGGCCGTGATTATCGATGGTACTGTCTGCCAATTTTGCGTTTGGAACATAGACGAGCGAGTTGCGAAACGTTCGAATTCTGGAAGATCGGAATCCAACCTCTTCTACGGTCCCATCAATATCTCCAGTAGTCACCCAATCTCCAACCTGGAAAGGTTTATCAATGAAGATCATAATGGAGCCAAAGAAATTCTTAAGCGTATCCTGGGCTGCCAAAGCGAAGGCAAGACCACCGATGGATAGACCAGTGAGCAATGGAAGAATCGGCACTTCCAGATTGTCCAGAATGAAAAGTGTGCCAATGATCACAACAAAGGTCTTGAGTGCCTTTCTTAGTAGTGGGACCAACTGATCGTCAAGCGTACTGTCTGTTTTCTGAGCAACCCTGTTCAGATATACTGCCACAACATTCACCATCCGATAGAGGATGATTGTTCCAAAAAGTGGAAGCATTACACGCAAACCGGTAATGATGTACTGGGCGTATTCCGCTGGCAGTTGTAATGCTGGCGTGAAGAGAATGAGAAGCAAAACGATGAAAAAAACGCTGGCTGGTTTTGCCAGTAGCCACAAATACTTTTGTGAGGTCTCCCCTCGATATCCAGTAGAGTACAAGAGTTTTCTAATCACACGCTCGGTGAGAAAAGAGAATAACCGGTAGATGAGTGTACTGATAAAGGCCAGAATC
>JANQST010000055.1 GCA_028279155.1 Cyclobacteriaceae bacterium | reverse complement strand
TTTGAATCCCACAAAGCTTTTTTGAAATTATTTTATCAAATGACAATGCAAAAGCGGTATTTTCGATAGACGGATGTTTTCCATTACTAGTGGTTAACTTTTACGACAATCTTTCCAACCGACGCTCTTGATTCCATATACCTGTGCGCTTCGGGTAATTCTTCAAAATCAAAAACTTTTCCAACTACCGGTTTCAATCCGTGTGCTTCGGTGAACGATCTCAATTCTTCTGAAATCACTGAAGTCACTTCAGTGTTGTTAGTCAGGTAACCGATATGCGAAGCAAATATGCCCTGGCTCCTTTTCATCATGCTCAATATCTTGACCTTTGGCGCATCTTTCCAGGTACGCCACCAGGAGATTGGGTTCCATTTTTTGAAATTGATACTTGCAAAGCCGATGACGGCAAGACTTCCAAACGGCTTAAGGAGTTTGAGACTCTTTTTGAATACCTCTCCTCCTACTACTTCCAGCACACAATCTACTTTCCCGCCATCCGCAATTATTTCCTCATAGAAGTCTTGGGTGGAGTAGTTGATTGCCTTATCTGCACCGAGATTTTCAATCAATTCAAGTTTTTCCTGTTTGCTGGCTGTTCCATATACTGTGCACCCCAGCGCTTTTCCAATTTGAATGGCTGCTGTTCCAACTCCACCAGCAGCGGCATGAATTAGTACGCGCTCACCAGCAGCTAGGCGACACATTTTTTTCAACGCTACCCAGGCTGTCATGAAATTCACCAGGTAAGCGGCATTTTCCTCGGGGGTAAAAGATTCGATCGCGTCGAAACACAAATGCTGCTCTACACATATAAATTCGGCATAACTTCCATACTGTTTGCCTATGACCACTTTATCTCCAACATTTCTATCCTGGACTTCTTCGCCCACTTCCACCACTTCTCCATAAGCCTCCATTCCAGGTGTATAAGGCTTTTTTGGTGCCCAGCCATACATTCCTTTTCGGGACAAAATCTCGGCATAATTGATCCCAATGCATTCGATTTTAACCTTTACCTCATTCTTTGTCGGAACCGGTTCATCCAGCTCTTTTAATTTTAAAACTTCAGGTTTTCCTGATTTACGGAATTCATACGCTCTCATTGGTGTTAGATACGACGTTTGTAGATATTAAAAAATGTGGACGTTTGAGAAATACGTAATTTCACAACGAATTAAAGTCAAGTTATGAAGGACAGTTATTACAATCGTGAAGATTTGAAAAAATTTGGTGAAATCACCGAATGGCAAAAGGAATTGGGGGATAAATTCTTTGACTATTACGGAAGTGTATTCAAAGAAAGTGCACTGACTGCTCGCGAAAAATCACTGATCGCTTTGGCTGTTTCACATGCGGTTCAATGTCCCTACTGCATTGAAGCTTACACATCTGATTGCCTTAAAAAAGGTGTTGACGAGGAGCAAATGATGGAAGCAGTTCACGTAACCGCTGCGATAAAAAGTGGTGCAGCGTTGGTTCATGGGGTTCAAATGATGAACCAGGTGAACGATAAATTAATGTGAGATGATCCAGTCGTTAAAAAGGCAAAAGCATAAATTATCTACTCCTGAGGGCCAAATCGAGGTGCTCGACGATGTTGAAGCAATAGGTATTCCTTCTTTTGATAGTAAGTTGAATGACATGGGTCATTCCTCACTGAAGCCTACTAACATCGAGATTTTCCAGGTCAATGTAGGGAAAATGTGCAACCAGGTGTGCTCTCACTGTCATGTGGATGCAGGCCCGGATCGTAAGGAAATCATGACAAAGGAAACAATGCAGCAGTGCATTGATGCCATTCGAGATACGGACATCAAAACGGTGGACCTTACCGGCGGTGCTCCTGAAATGAATCCCAACTTCAGATGGTTTGTCGAGGAACTTAGGGCTATCGGCAAAGACATCATTGTTCGATGCAACCTGACAATAATTCTAGCCAATCCAAAGTACAACGATCTCCCTGAATTTTTTAGAAAACATAAAGTAAATGTCGTTTCGAGCCTCCCTTATTTCACAGCAAAGCGTACGGATGCACAGCGAGGCGACGGTGTGTTTGATAAGTCCATAAAAGCACTTCAGATGCTAAATGCAGTTGGGTATGGAAAAGAAGATTCGGATCTACAACTGGATCTTGTTTATAACCCTGCAGGCGCATTTTTGCCTGGAGATCAGACTTCCTTAGAAAATCAATTCAAAAGAAAACTTCAGGAATACGATATTGTTTTTAACAATCTTTTTGCGATTACCAATCTGCCTATCAGTCGGTTCCTGGAATATCTCGTTCGGAGTGACAAATACCAGGATTACATGGATGAATTGGTCAATGCATTCAATCCAATGGCAGCCGAAGGTGTCATGTGCAGGAGCACTATAAGTGTTGGATGGGATGGCTACCTGTATGATTGCGATTTCAACCAAATGTTGGAGTTGAAAGTCCAGGCTTCTGATCATATAGCAGATTTTGACATCAAAGAACTAACCCAGCGTGACATTATTGTAAATCAACATTGTTTTGGTTGTACCGCTGGCGCCGGGTCAAGTTGTGGTGGAACCACGGTATAACAGTTTAATTTGAAAACGAAAGAATGTCCTTCTTGTGCAATGGAAATAGATGCTAGCAGCAAGGAGTGTCCAATTTGTCAGTATGAATTCTCTGAAATCAGTCTAGGCTACAGGTGGATTGCTATTTTGCTTGTTGTAATTTTTCTCTTGTACCTCTTTCTCTAAGAATTATTCAACCTCGTTGATCTTCACCATGTTTGTATGACCCTCCCAATGTTGTGGCATAGAGGCAGTCGAGACAAAAAGGTCGCCTTTCGTTAAATGTCCAAGATCAACTAATCGTTTTTCGATTTGCTCCATCGTCAAGTTGATGTTGTCATGCTTATCGTAGTAAAGTGTCTTAACACCCCACACAATATTCATTTGGCGCACTAATTTCCTATTATTGGTCAGCAAATAAATATTTGCATTTGAGCGGTGCATAGCTGTTCGAAAGCCCGAATAACCTGATTTTGTCATGCATACAAGGGCCTTTGCATTGATATTCTCTGCAAGTCGGCAAGCGCTTCTTATCAGCAGGTCATTCGTTCTGGTGCTTGATTCAAAGTGTTGGTCGTAATATTTGTTGTAGATGGATTTTGCTTCACCTTCAACGGCGGCTATTGTTTCGCTCATTTTCCGCACAGACTCCACCGGAAATTTCCCTGCTGCTGATTCCGCGGAAAGCATCAATGCGTCAGCTCCATCCATTACTGCATTGGCCACATCATTCGTTTCCGCTCTTGTCGGGCGTGGATTTTCAATCATGCTCTCCATCATTTGAGTAGCGATCACTACCGGTTTGGCTGCCTTATTGCACTTTAATACAATCTTCTTTTGCCAAAGTGGAACTTCATGCATTGCTATTTCAACCCCAAGGTCACCACGTGCAACCATGATACCATCAGCTTCCGCAATAATCTCATCAATGTGTTTCAAAGCCTCGGGTTTCTCGATTTTCGCAATGATCTTAACATCTCTTCCTGATTTGCTTATTCGATTTCGCAAATCTTTAATGTCTTCCGGTTTTCGAACAAAGCTCAGAGCCACCCAATCTATATCTTTTGAAAGACCAAATTCCAGGTCTTCAATGTCTTTTTCTGTTAAGGAAGGTGCCGAAACATTGGAATCCGGTAAGTTGATCCCTTTTCTTGATTTAAGTATTCCACCGTGGACTACCGTAGTAGATACTTCATTTCCTGATACATCATCCGTCCGCAATTCAATGTTTCCATCATCAATCAGGATCATGTCACCGCTTTTCACATCGTTCACAATGCCTTCATATACTGTACTCACTTTATCAGAAGTTCCTTCTATGTCATCGGTGGTGATTTTTAGTTTTTGACCATCTTTCAGTTCCACACCATTATCCTTGACCATCCCGATTCTTATTTTAGGTCCTTGAAGATCCTGAAGCATACTAAGGTTGTAGTCGTTTTCCTCGTTTACTTCATGAATCATAGACACGACCTTATCATGATCCTGGTGAGAACCATGCGAAAAATTAAGTCGTAGGACATTCGCTCCTGCTTCAGCCAGTTGCTTGATAACTTCTTTTGTGTTGCTTGCCGGTCCTATAGTGGCAACGATCTTCGTTCGCTTCGTGATTCCGCTCATAAACAATTAATACAGCAAATTTTCCTTTGACTTTAGTTCATCAAAATTAAGCTTCGCAACATACTCAATTAATGTGATCTCCCGAATTTTTGAGCATACTTCTGAAATGGTGAGTTCTCCTGTGGCATCTTTTAATTTCAGAAGAAAATCAAATTGCTTGAGCTCGGGTAGTAAAAATTGGGGTTTATTTCCACCTCCTGAGACCAATTTATTTTGCAAGAGTTCAAGTTCAACAAATTCTGTCTCGTACCTGAAATTGGAAATTATAATTGCTGCTTGATTTGAGAATTCAATTTTGATGTCTTGTTGTTTTGCCAGGGAAGCTTCCAAAACCGAATTAATATGCCAGGCCAGTTTGTACTCCTTTTTATTACAGACAATGCCTGCCAGCTCAAAGTCAAATTCATAGATTAAATCCAGCTTGTTTTTCTTCATATTGTTATATCTTCCGGTCGCATAAATGTTGCCAGGAATCAATCGAACCTACACTACGCTAATTTGTTTGATTTTAGGGGGATAATATATTTCTTTGCAACTCATTTTAAACCAAACACTAAAAAAATGTCAGAAATAGCACAAAAAGTAACGTCAATCATTATTGACAAACTAGGTGTGGAAGAGTCTGAAGTTACTCCTGAAGCAAGTTTCACAAACGATTTAGGAGCTGATTCACTAGACACAGTTGAACTCATCATGGAATTTGAAAAAGAATTTAATATATCCATACCTGATGACCAAGCTGAGAATATTGCTACTGTTGGTCATGCTATCTCTTACCTTGAAGAAAACGTTAAGTAAGCCTTAAGCTACCTTACTTTTATGGAATTAAAACGAGTCGTTGTTACCGGAATTGGTGCACTTACACCTTTAGGAAATACTAAGGATGAATATTGGGATTCTCTAGCTAAAGGTGTGAGCGGCGCGGCTCCTATTACTCGTTTCGATACCGAAAAATTCCGAACCAAGTTTGCATGTGAAGTAAAGAACTTCGATGCACTTGATTTTTTTGACAGGAAAGAAGCCAGAAAAATGGACCCCAATACCCATTATGGGATGGTCACTGGCGAACAAGCCATCCAGGATTCAGGACTTGATCTGGATGGGATTGATAAATCCAGAGTTGGTGTCATTTGGGGAACAGGTGTTGGTGGATTCAAAACCTTCCAGGACGAAATTGTAAATTTCGCCCAGGGTGATGGATCGCCAAGATTCAATCCGTTTTTCATTCCTAAAATGATCGCTGATATAACTGCAGGTCTTTTGTCCATAAAATATGGATTTATGGGACCAAATTTTGCAACCGTATCAGCATGTGCTTCATCCAACAATGCCATAACAGACGCTGTAACCTACATCCAGGTTGGA
>JANQST010000453.1 GCA_028279155.1 Cyclobacteriaceae bacterium | reverse complement strand
CACCAGTAGGAGTCGTTTCATCTTTGCTACAACTAATTAATACTCCCAGTAATGGGATTAAGAGAATTAGTAAGCTTAAGTGGTTTGGCCTCATTTCTTAATTGTTGCTGACAAAAAAGGAATCTAATACTATTGACTAAAACAACGTCAAATGTATTCTATCACTATTAATTATAAATGTTTTTCGATTAATCGAATAGTAGTGTCGAAATAAACATGAATGATACGACACCAGAATAAAAACAAAAGAAGCCTACCAAATTGGCAGGCTTCATTTTGTATGTTCTTTTTTTGCTTATTGCTGCATTTTCAGGTCGAACTCAACAAAACCGTCTGAGCCGAAACTGGCAACAAGATCTGTGACTTTTAATACACCTTTCTTTCCGTATTGGTCCAAAATATAAACCACGCTACCTACTTCCAGATCATTAATGTCTTCCTCGTCTGACGTTGTGATCGTGAAATCAAGATCATTAACTACTGTGAAGGCATCAAAATCAGTTTCGGCCGGAGCTAAAACAAAGTATGCATTATTGATTTCAGTAGCTTCTATTCCTAAGAATGTATTCACATTCACCAATGGAAGCGTAGTCTGTCCTTCAGGTGCCGTATCATTTGGGTCCTTAAATAAATTAGGATAAACAGCAGTAGATGCTAATGATACTCCAGTTGAGTTCAGATAATAGAATCCAAAATCCCAAAAAGATGCAAACTCTTCGCCTTCATTAATGGTATATACCTCACCATCAAGGGTTGATATAAATGTTTCTGACGCTCCATCAGCAGTAGGAGCTTCTAGTCGAATCATCGAAGTATATTCTTTCAGAACAGCAGCTGGGTTTGTTCCAGTTAAATTGATGGTCAAAGTTGCTGGACCAACAAGGTTTCTTTTGGTTTCATCTCTAAAATCTCCTTTACCACTGGTTGCCCAGAATTTGTATACTACAGTTCCTTCATCCGGAAGGCCTGTTGTTCCAAAGTCCAAACTGAATTGAAATCCGTTCGCAAGATCAGAACTCAGGTCGATGGAACCATCTCCTTTATCGTTCACACCAAAGGCATCACTTGCATCAAGTTTTTCGTCTCCTTGTCCTTGAATGTTTCTAGTAACATAAACCCTTTTCATATCATCATCTGTGGATGTAAAGGATAAGAGAACATCTATTACGCTATCATCAACATCAGATAGAAACACTTCTGCTGTTAAGGAATCGGTGGCGTTGTTGTTCAAACGTGCATCAAATGGGTCATCAGGTATAACAGTGATGGGCTCATTGTCATCGCTGGTACAGCTGCTGAAAAATCCTACGGTGAGGACAGCTAAAATTGAGAATAATTTTTGTCGAACGTTTTTCATAAAAAGTGTAAGTTTTATTGTGTTATTAGTGAACGATTTAATCGTTATTTGGATTGTACAATTCCAATCAAATATTGCACATATTTTATTGGACCGCAATATTAAATAGTAGCATGCAACTCACATGCCATTTTGATAAATAATGCTTAGTAATTTTTGAGACATTGAATGAACTTTCTAATCAAAATAGTAAGCATGCATAACAAATAATCTATTTTTGCAGCCCATTCATATATTTAATACACAAACACCATGAATTTTAATTTTACAGAAGAGCAATTGGCAGTACGAGATGCGGCGAGAGATTTTGCTCAAAAAGAGCTTTTGCCAGGTGTAATTGAACGAGATGATAAGCAGCAATTTCCTGCAGAACAGGTCAAAATGCTTGGCGAGTTAGGGTTCATGGGAATGATGGTTGATCCTAAGTATGGTGGAAGTGGAATGGATACCGTTTCTTATGTACTGGCTATCGAGGAGATTTCAAAGGTGGATGCTTCTACCTCTGTTTGTATGTCTGTGAATAATTCACTTGTGTGCTGGGGGTTAGAAAAATACTGCAATGAAGAGCAGAAAGAGAAGTACCTGACTCCATTAGCTAAAGGGGAGAAAATCGGAGCTTTTTGTTTATCAGAACCAGAAGCTGGCTCAGACGCCACATCACAAAGAACAATTGCTGAGGACAAAGGAGATCACTATCTCTTAAATGGAACAAAGAATTGGATTACAAACGGTAATTCCGCCTCAACCTATATTGTGATGGCTCAAACTGATCCAGAGAAAAAACACAAAGGAATAAATGCTTTGATTGTGGAGAAGGGGATGGAAGGATTTACTGTCGGGAAAAAAGAAGATAAACTTGGGATCAGGGGGAGCGATACTCATTCATTAATGTTCCAGGACGTGAAAGTTCCTAAAGAGAATCGAATTGGGGAAGAGGGATTTGGGTTTTCATTTGCAATGAATACGCTCAACGGAGGTCGTATCGGGATTGCTTCGCAGGCGCTTGGTATAGCTTCAGGAGCACTCGAACTTTCCCTTAAATATGCTCAAGAAAGAAAGGCGTTTGGTGTTGAAATAGCGAAACACCAGGCCATACAATTCAAACTTGCTGATATGGCCACACAGGTTGAGGCAGCGAGATTATTGTGTATTAAGGCAGCTAAGAAAAAAGATGCCGGTGAGGACTTTTCGCAGGAAGGTGCAATGGCCAAATTATTTGCTTCTGATGTAGCTATGAAATACACGGTAGAAGCAGTACAAATTCATGGTGGGTATGGATATGTAAAGGAGTTTCATGTAGAGCGTTTGATGCGTGATGCGAAGATTACCCAGATCTATGAAGGAACATCCGAGATCCAACGAATAGTAATTTCGCGAGGATTATTGAAATAATCCCATACGGCTGATGGAGCCTTCCATCGTTTTCCATTAGGTTTTTTTCTGGAATAGTATTAGATTCGTCCAACTAATTAGCTCTATTTTGATAGATTAGCCAGCTTTATTCATATATGGAAGACTATAACAAAATCATTGAATCATTAGAGATTCGTTTCATTAAGGCTAAGAATATTAATATTTTAAAGCCGATCACCATTGAGAATAATTATGAAGTTGAGAACTTTTTGGTTCTGGTTACCGCAGGTGAGATAAGATTTGGGAAAGAAAAAGAGGTAGCTAAGGAGGGAGATGTCATTTTTGTGCCAGGGGGTAGACCAGTCTCAATGACTTATGGTTCCGGGAAACCCGTTAGCCTTTCTAAGGACGACTTCTTAACCAATAAAGACCAATACCTGAGATCTTTTGATGAGAATCCAATTACAGAAGAACACTATAGTTATGTAGCGTTTGATGCTAAGGCATTTGATTCTGTTAATTTCTTTGCCTCTCTTGACATTCCACCTTTCAAAATTGAAGAGGGATACAAATTGGCAGGACTGATAAGGCAGATTAACGATGAACACACGGGAAATATGCCGGGTAAGGACCGTATCGTGAAAGTGCTTACTGAGAGTATGACCATTGAATTGATTCGATTTATTCTGAATAACGGTTTATTTGTTGAAAAGCTTGCTACCAATAGCACCTACTTCCGTGACCCTAGACTGATCGACATCTTTACTTTTATTAAGGAACATTTAGCTGAGGATCTTTCAAATAAGGTATTAGCTAATGTTGCCAATGTTTCTGAGGATTACGTAGGCCAATATTTCAAAATGTTGACAGGGATCAACCCACAAGATTATATCGAATACCAACGAATGGAGGCTGCGGTTAACTTGTTAAGGACATCCAAGAAAAGTATCCGCGACATTGGAAAAGATGTGGGCTACAAGGATACCGCTTACTTTTGTCGTCGATTTAAAATGATGTTTGGAATTCCAGCTGGAAAGATGCGACGAAGAGAGTCGCTAATGAACGTCTAAGAATCCTCCTCCTTATTTTCTTCTGTTTGCTCCTTCGCTTGAGATCTTTTATCTAAGAAGTTGTCGAGAACCTTTCCCAGGTAGGGTAAAAGAAATGTAGTCACTTTTTCTGCAACAATTCCGGAAGCAGATTTTCCGTACAGCTTGGTTTTCTTCGATTTTGTTTCACCCTGGAAAAATGCCTTATATAGTCCATAGATAAGTAGTGCTACAAGTCCTCCGATCAAGGCTGTTTTACCAATCTTGCTCGCTTTGGATTGAAGCCCATCTGTTTTGCCTAGCAGCTTCTTTTTGATTGCTACTTCTTTAGTGGCAAGTTCTTTGGTCCTTTCCTTAATCTTCTTACTCATCTTCTTCCTGCTCAGCTATTTTTAAAATTAAATTTTCAAACCAACCCTGGATCTTTCCTGTTTTCACCAATAAAAATATGATAATGATTAGCAAAAGATAGAAGCCGGCAACAATTAAATGTCCGAGAAATTCACTTTCCAGCAGAACATTGAGGTATGCCCCCAGGCTTAGGCTTAGGAAGAAAAAGAAAAAAAATGCGATGACACCAATGACAATCATGGCGATCACATTCGCTAGCACCTTGGATACATGACCAATAACCTTAAGCTTTATGAGCTCAGTTTTTATTTGGATGTATTCCGTTATTTTTTCAACGATATCGCCGATGGATGAAGCCATGAAGCAAATCTAACCTGTCCCCATCATTTTAATGGAGAAGTAATATTCAGAATGTTAGTCTAGGTTAGAAATTTGATACTATGCTTCTTCTAATTCTTCTTTAAGCTGACGCTCTTTTTCACCAGTAATTGCCTCAGACACATTAATGATATGGTCTCCAAGTTTTTCGCAGAGATGGAAGATATCTTTATATAAACTATCTCTCTTAGGATCATACTTTTCATTTTCTATGTCCTTCGATTGGCCTTTTCTCAGCTGATTTCTAAATAGATTGATCTCAGATTCAACCCTGACCGCCTCATCAAAATTTATTTCGCTTTGAGAGGAGTTCAGGTTTGTGATCATAATTTCAAGCGCATTATCGACAAGATCCATCATCTCTAAAATATTATCAACTTGTTTGCTCTTAAAGCTTTTTTCATTTTCATAATTACGTTCAACATCTTTTGACATTTGGAAGAAAATGTCCCCAATTCTTTCCAGGTCATTTACTACGCTAAGTAGCGCAGCAACTTTTTGAGTTCCTTGGGCACTTAAAGATCCAATGCCAGAGATTTGATATAAGTAATCCGAAATTTCCTCTTCCATCCGATCAGTCATTTCTTCGTAAGACCTAATCTTCTTGATCAATTTGCCTTGTTTCTTGGGTTTACTTGCGTCAATTAAATTCCTGAAACTCTTGGACATTTTTTGAGTCAATTCACCAAATCGAACGGTCTCTTTTCTAGCTTCTTCAATGGATAATTCCGCAGTACTCATAAGGCCTGTGCTAATAAATTCAAGACGATATTCTTCATCTATATCACCTTTTGATGATACTGTTCTTGTGGCAATTTTCACAAGTAAAGGAACAAAACCGATCATTATTGCCACATTTAGAAAGTTGAATGAAGTGTGAAAAATAGCAAGTCCCATTGGAGCGCCTTCTGCTGTGTACGGATCGGCACTTCCCAATATTTCCATTGCAATAAACCTAATTCCTTCAAGTAACGGGGTAAATGAAATCAATAGAACTGCCCATGTTACACCAACAATATTGAACATTGAATGAATCCTCGCTGCTCGCTTAGCATGTACGTTTGCTGGTAAGGAAGCAAGCTCTGCTGTTATTGTCGTTCCTATGTTTTCTCCAAGTATCATAGCAGCAGCTACTTCAAAAGGAATTATTCCGCTAAAGCAGAGCGTCTGAGTCAATGCCATTGAAGCACTAGACGATTGAACGAGTATTGTTAGCAGTGTTCCTGCCAGAATAAAAAATAGATTACTTAGGAAACCACTATCGGCATATGAGCCCAGAAAATTTAAAATTTCAGGATTACCTTTTATGTCCGGCACGGCACTTTTCAACTCCGCAAGTCCCCAGAATAACATAGCGAACCCTATTACGAATTCACCTAAATACTTGATCTTACTTTTCTGGGTGAACAACATTGGTACTCCAAAAGCGAGAAGAGGAAGAGCAAGGGTAGCAATTTTCACCTTGAATCCAAGTACAGCTACCAACCACCCTGTGATTGTTGTCCCAATATTAGCACCTAACATAATGCCGGCGGACTCAACGAGTGAAAGAAGACCTGCATTCACAAAACTCACGGCCATTACAGTACTTGCCGAAGATGACTGAACAAGGCAAGTCACTAGAAATCCAGTCGCCACACCCAGATAGCGATTTTTGGTCATTGTGCTGAGTATTTTACGCAGACTGTTACCAGCAGCTTTTTGAATACCCTCACTCATTACTTTCATTCCATAAATGAAGAAACCTAGTGCTCCAAGCAGACTAAGTATATCGAAAAGTCCGTATTCCATTGATTTATATTTTCTGCAAAAGTATCATTTCTATATGTCGTATATGTTAAGAATTATTTTGGAACGAATCCAAATAAATTATCGATATTGCACCACTGTTCAAATCTTGTCTTCTAAGTACAATTCATGACATAATAATTTCGTAATATTTAGATAAACTTATCTTAATATTGCAGCCAATAAACCACTGTCTAGTCTGATGAAAAATTATTGGCGTTTCGGTCACCTCATTTTCTTGTTCCTATTTACATGTTTACCCTCATCAAGCCAGGATCTTACCTCAAGTACATGGGGGAAAAGATTTCAACTCACAGCTCAGGATTCATCTTTCCATCTGAAGTTTGGTTTTCGTTTTCAAACCCTCTACGCGGGGGAGTTAAATACCCAAACAGATGAATATTCCGATAAGCTATTGATTAGAAGATCGCGATTGAAATTTGATGGGTGGGCTTACGATCCGAGTATTGTTTACAAGGTGGAATTGGCTATATCGAACAGGGATCACCGAAGTGGACAAATTCCTGAGTCGGGGAATACAGCAAATCTTGTGTTGGATGCAGCAATAAAATGGTCATTTGCAAAAGATTGGCAGTTGTGGTTCGGGCAGACCAAATTACCTGGTAACAGGGAACGAGTAATTTCTTCACAAAACCTTCAGTTTGTTGACCGGAGTTTAGTAAATGCAAGGTTTACGCTTGATCGAGATAAAGGAATCCAAATCAGACATAAAAACAAGGTGGGAGGCATGGTCATCAACCAGGCATTTGCCCTTTCCTTAGGTGAAGGAAGAAACGTCATCGTAGATAACCCGCAAGGCGGGTATCAGCTAACAGGTCGACTTGAGTTTTTGCCGTTCGGAAGTTTTACTGGTAAAGGAGACTACTTTGGTTCTGATCTACTAAGAGAACCAAGTCCAAAATTGTCGATAGGAATCACAGGTGATGCAAACTATAGTTCTGTTAGATCTCGAGGTAATCTTGGATCTTTTAACACAGATGCCAACGGTATTTATATTGCGAATGATCTCACTACGTTTATGGCGGATATGATGTTCAAATACAATGGATTCTCAGCTGCTTCTGAATTTGCCTCAAGATCAACCGGGAATACAAACAATGGATTTGGAACAGGAACAGGATTTGTTTTCCAGGCAGGCTACTTACTTCCATCCAATTGGGAGTTTGCCGGTAGGTATACCACGATTGATGGGGATTCTAATTCCACCATTTCTGATATGACAGAATTGACTTTTGGAATATCCAGGTACATTGTTGGACATAGTTTGAAGGTACAAAGTGATGTCAGCTTCCAGGATATTCCATCAGGTGATAACATGATGGTTTTCAGAATACAAACAGAAGTAGCGCTCTAATTATTGAGTTCGTTAATGGCTAAGTAAGCCATCAATCCCATACCTGTCTTAAGAGCGTTTTCATCAATGTCAAACGTTGGCGTATGAACTCCGGAGGTAATGCCTTTTTCTTCATTCCTGGTGCCAAGTCTGTAGAAACAAGCATCTACATGATGACTGTAAGAAGCAAAGTCTTCGGCGGCCATCCAAAGGTCAAGTTCTTCGACATTTTCAGCACCTAAGTATTCCTTCGCTGCATTGATATTCCGTTCGGTATAGTCCTCGTGGTTAATGAGAAATGGATAACCCGGCGCAAACTTCACCTCACACGAGGCCCCCATTGATTCAGCAATATTGGTAGCTATGCTTTGAATTTTGTGTAAGGCTTCTTTCCTCCATTCTTCATTAAACGTCCGAAATGTTCCCTCGACCTTCACCTTATCGGGAATGATGTTAGTTACAGTACCTCCTTCTATCTTACCAAAAGAGAGTACCGTGGGCATCTTAGGATTCGCGAATCGACTGACAATTTGTTGCAGCGCGACGATGATTTGACTGGTGATTGCGATAGGGTCTATAAAGTTTTCAGGCATTGCGGCATGACCGCCTTTCCCTTTCACGGTGAGGTAAACCTCATCTGCGCTGGCCATGTATTTTCCTTTTCTAAATCCTACCTTGCCGGCATCAATGAGTGGCATGACATGTTGGCCCAGGATTTTTTCAGGTTTAGGATTCTTCAAAATGCCTTCCTTGATGAGAATCGATGCTCCCCCAGGAGATTTCTCTTCCGCTGGCTGGAAAATAAACTTAATCGTACCTTGCCAGCTGTCTTTGAGTTCGTTTAAGATTTTTGTGACTCCTAATAAACTTGCCGTGTGGACATCATGACCACATGCATGCATCACCCCTTCATTTTGAGATCTGTAAGGTTTATCATTATTTTCGGTTATCGGCAAGGCATCAATATCTGCACGTAGCGCAATGGTTTTACCATTTCCATTTCCATCCAAACAAAAGGTGATCCCAGTGTTGGCTATTCTCTCAATCCCTTGAATCCCGAATTCAGTTAACTTTTGCTCAATGTAGGCTGCAGTATTATGTTCTTCAAACGAGAGCTCAGGGTTTGCGTGTATGTGTCTTCGAATCTCCCTGATTTCTTCGAAATAATCCTCTGAAAGCGACTTGATTTTTTGAATGAGCTCATTCATACGTCATGGAAAGTCTTTCCGGAACGAGCAATGATTTTGGAAACTCTTCTTTTACTCTTTGGAAAATTCTATGCGCTTTTAACCGATCCGTAAATCTTCCTGCCTTAACACGAAAATTGGGTTGATGATAAGAAATCTTAGGTGACAACTCAGAAAAATTTCGGTCCATTTGGCGCCATACTTCGTTAGCCCGATCCCTGCTGTTCCCGTTGTAGACCTGGATCACAAATCCATCAACGAGCTTTTCTTCTTTGTTTTGTGCGACACTCACTCTCACAATGCTGTCGAGTTCGGCTTTAATATGGCCAGTTAGCGGTACAAACTCCTCGGTTTTTGCGACTTCTGCATTCACAGTTGTTGTGTCCATCTCAGGTCGATGAACACTTAGGTCTTCCTCATACGTAGGAAGAGTCGCGGTAGGAGGGGCAGCCTTACAGGCTACCAGAAATGCTATGATTATTCCACAATAACGCATCTGTTGTTTTTAATGTCGTCTTCTACGGTTTTGAATTTAACATCTTTCTTCACAGATCCATCAGCATATTGAACATTCACACGCTGATTCCTACTTGCAATTTTTTGAGTTTGCACTGGCTGGGCTTTCTGAGCAGGTGGTCGATTGCCTTGTGGTCCTCCTGCCAAAGCTGAACGACTTTCTTCTTTTTGTTCATTGTAGTTACGTGCTGTTCGCTGTTGCTGAGCAGCTTGAACATCATCTGCTTCGTTAACAGGAATTTCAGCCTTCATTAAGAAGGATATTGTTTCTTCATTAACTTTTCCAATGAACCCCTTGAACATTTCAAATCCTTCGAACTTGTAGATCAATAGTGGATCTTTTTGTTCATAGGCTGCATTTCGTACGGACTGCCTCAGATCGTCCATGTCCCTAAGATGCTCTTTCCAAAGTAGGTCAATGGTGGCCAGGGCAATCATCTTTTCCATTTCAAGGATAACCTCATCACCTTCGGTTTCGACAGCCTTTTCAAGGTTAACAGCAGTGCCTATTTGTTTCTTTCCATCTGTAAATGGCACCAATATGTTTTCCAACGTAGCTCCTCTTGTCTGATGAATTTGTTTCAGGATAGGAAGAGCTTTTTCTTTGATTGTATTGTTTTTGGTCTTGTAGTTCTCAAGAGCAGCATCATAGAGCTTCTGAGAAAGAACGTTCTCATCTGTTTTCTCAAATTCTTCCTGTGATATTTGAAAGTCAAGGCCTAAAACCGAAATCGCATTCAATTTCAAACTATCAAGATCGTTTGAACCTTTGGCATTAAGGATAAGGTCGTCGCAGGTTTCGAAGAGCATAGTTAAAATATCCAGCTCAAGCCTGTCGCCGTAAAGTGCATTTTTCCTCCGCTTATAAATAACCTCTCGTTGGCTATTCATCACATCATCATATTCGAGAAGGTTTTTTCTAACTGCAAAGTTGTTTTCTTCCACTTTTCTTTGTGCTCGCTCAATGGACTTAGTGATCATTGAATGCTGGATCACTTCTCCTTCCTGCAGCCCAAGCCTATCCATAATTTTGGCTACTCTATCTGACATGAACAATCGCATCAGGTTATCTTCGAGTGACACATAGAATTGTGATGATCCCGGATCTCCCTGCCTTCCTGAACGACCTCTTAACTGCCTGTCGACTCGCCTGGATTCATGTCTTTCAGTACCGACTATTGCTAAGCCTCCAGCGTTAATAACTTCTTCTGAAAGCTTAATATCGGTACCACGACCAGCCATGTTAGTAGCAATGGTAACAGTGCCAGGCTTACCTGCTTCTGCCACAACATCCGCTTCCTTGGCATGCTGTTTTGCATTCAAAACCTGGTGGTTGATGTTTTTGATCTTCAGCATTCTGCTGAGTAATTCGGAAATTTCAACGGAAGTAGTACCCACCAAGACCGGCCTACCCTGACGTGTTAGCTCCACCACTTCATCAGCAACGGCATTGAATTTTTCACGCATGGTTTTGTAAACCTTATCATGCTCATCTTTCCGCTGGATTGGCCTGTTGGTAGGGATCACTACTACATCAAGTTTATAGATGTCCCAGAATTCGCCCGCTTCAGTTTCAGCAGTACCTGTCATCCCCGCAAGCTTGTGATACATCCGGAAATAATTCTGGAGGGTAATAGTTGCGTACGTCTGAGTGGCATCCTCCACCTTCACATTTTCTTTGGCCTCAATTGCCTGATGAAGCCCATCCGAATACCTTCTCCCCTCCATGATTCGACCTGTCTGCTCGTCCACAATTTTTACCTTGTCATCCATGAGCACATACTCTGTATCTTTTTCATACATGCAGTATGCTTTTAGTAATTGATTGACAGAGTGGATACGCTGACCTTTCAGGTTGTAATCCCGTATTATCTCCTCTTTCTTTTGAAGCTTGTCACTTTCGGATATCGACTCATCCTTTTCTAGTTTGGCAATCTCTTCTCCAATGTCCGGAAGGATGAAGAAACTTGGATCTTCACCTTCTCCTGTTATGAGATCGAGCCCTTTTTCTGTCAGGTCAATGCTATTGATTTTTTCATCGATCGTGAAGTAGAGAGGCTCGTCTGCTTCTGGCATCCGTTTCTGATTATCTGCCAGGTAGATATTTTCTGTTTTTTGTAGTGCTTGCTTAATCCCTGTCTCACTCAGGTATTTGATGAGAGGTTTATATTTTGGTAGACCTCTGAAGGTTCTGAAAAGAGAAAGACCAGCGTCTGCTTCATTTCCATCTTTGGCCTGCTTTTTTGCATCATTCAGATACTCGCCAATTAATTTTCTTTGGGCATCGACAAGCCGCTGAATACGAGGCTTGAGATCGTAAAATTCATGCTCATCTCCTTTTGGGATGGGTCCCGAAATAATAAGTGGTGTCCTGGCATCATCAATCAACACAGAATCGACCTCATCCACCATGGCGTAATGGTGTTTCTTCTGCACCAACTCTTCCGGGCTTCTGGACATGTTGTCACGCAGGTAATCAAAGCCGAATTCGTTATTGGTTCCGTATGTGATATCTGCCATGTAGGCATTCCTTCTTTCTGCCGAGTTGGGTTGATGGTTGTCGATGCAATCAATTCGTAATCCATGGAACTCGAATAAGGGAGCATTCCATTCCGCGTCTCTTTTTGCCAGGTAGTCATTGACGGTAACTATATGCACTCCACGTTCGGCCAAGGCATTTAGATAGGCAGGAAGTGTTGCAACGAGTGTCTTTCCTTCTCCGGTTGCCATCTCTGCGATCTTGCCTTGGTGCAGAACCACTCCGCCAATTAGCTGAACATCATAATGGACCATGTTCCATGCAACTTCGTTTCCAGCTGCAATCCATTTATTCTTCCAGGTTGCTGTGTCTCCGTTTATTTCTACGTTTGATTTTTTCGCCGCAAGTTCCTTGTCGTAAAGAGTTGCTTGTACAACTAGTTTTTCATTTTCAGCAAACCGTCTGGCTGTTTCTTTTACTACTGCAAAACCTTGTGGCAAGATGTTAAGAAGAACCTTTTCCAATTCTTCATCGCGTTGCTCTTCCAGCTTATCGATTTCAGAGAAGATCGACTCCTTTGCATCAACGTCCAGGTCTTTTTCTTCTTCAACTTTTTTGTGAAGTGCTGCAATTTGATCATCAATTGATTTGAGATTCTCCTTGATGATGTTTTTTAGCTCCGTCGTTTTTCCGCGTAAATCATCGTCGGAAATATTAGTAAGTTTTTCAAACTCAGCATTTATTAGGGATACATAGGGTGTTAATTCTTTAAGGTCTTTTTCAGTTTTTGTGCCGAATATTTTGGCAACACCCTTCGATATCGAGTTTAGCATTAGAAAAGATTTAAGCTTTTAAAGTTATAACGTAATCATATAAAGAGCGGCTAGATCTTCACAGTTCCTTCGAATACTTTTTCGGCTGGACCTGCTAACCAAATGTTTTCAAAAAATCCGTCATTTTGCTCAAATGAAACCAAAAGAGTCCCGCCTTGGGTTTCGAGTGTAATCGGACTTTTCAAACCATTTTGACTAGCAATAAGAGCGACTGCTGTTGCGCCGGTCCCACAGCTAAGTGTTTCATCTTCTACACCTCGTTCATATGTTCTTATTTTAATGCCTTCTGGCAAAAGTTGTGCGAAGTTGACATTCGTGCCATTTTGACTGGAATAGACTGACAAATTTCTAATCTTTTTCCCCTCATTATAGACATCAACCTCATTCACATCGTCTACAAAACGGACATGATGTGGTGATCCAGTATTCAAATACTTGTCTCCACTTTCTTCTCTTATGTTGTCTTCAATAGAGGAAAATCCGAAATGAATAACTCCATCTTGCTCCTTGACATCATGAATGCCGTCCGTTGTTTCAAAGCGAGCCTCATTGTCTACCATGTTTAGACTTTTGGCAAATGCAAATCCGCACCGAGAGCCATTTCCGCAAAGGCTTTGACTTCCATCTGAATTGAAATAGATCATTTTGTAATCCAATTCCGGATGATTTTCGATCAGAATCAATCCATCAGCTCCAATGCCGAATTTTCTATCGCAAAGCTGTATGATTACTTCATGCTTCTTTGGAAAGTTCTTTTCCCTATTGTCGATAAGGATGAAATCATTTCCTGTGCCTTGATATTTTGAGAACTGGAATACCACTAGTCAAAGATAGTTTTAGCTCAAATGTCTTGAAACAAAAATCCCGACACTAGGTCGGGATTGCGATTATTTTTGAATTTTTTCTTTGATCCTGGCCGACTTGCCTTTCCTACCTCTTAAGTAGAACAATTTGGCTCTTCGAACTTTACCTTTTCTCAGAACTTCAATTTTGTCAACATTGGGGGTAAGGATTGGGAAAATTCTTTCAACAGCAATATCACCAGAAACTTTTCGAACGGTGAATGTTTCCCCATTCGTATTCTTGTTTCTGATCTGCATCACGGTTCCCTGAAATTGCTGAATACGCTCCTTGTTCCCCTCCTTAATCTTGTAGTGAACATTGATAGTGTCTCCAGGACCAAATGAAGGATGTTTTGCTCTAACTTCCTTGTATTCATCTGCTACTATATCGAATAATTCTGCGCTCATTTGTCTTCTCTAAAAGAGTATTTTCAAAAAGGAGTGCAAATATAGAAAAATGGTCGTCTAAAAAAGAAGATTATTGCAAAGATTCTTTGAGTGCCTGCATTCAAGTGATCTCATCATTTGTACACTTGGCGCAAGTTAAATCTAGACGTAACATTTGGCAGGATTAATGTCAATTAATTAATCTGGTTTTCATATTGGATTAAATCGATAGGGAGACTTTTACAATAAGTTGGAAGGCCCACTAAATATATCCTACAGGCAATCAGGGAAAAAGAAGTCAGATCCTGAATCAAGAAAGGTTGATCTTCTAGTTCTCTCTGATATTCACCTGGGAACCTACGGATGTCATGCAAAAGAACTCCTCCAATATTTAAAGGCAATTAATCCCAGAAGGGTAATCTTAAATGGAGATATTATCGACATCTGGCAATTTCGAAAAAGCTATTGGCCTACATCCCACATGAAAGTGGTGAAGAAGATCATGAAATGGATTACCGACGGAGTTCCTGTTGATTACATCACCGGGAACCATGATGAAATGTTGAGAAAATTTGTTGGCTTTGAGCTGGGGACATTTCGAATAAGAAATAAGCTGGTTTTGAACCTCGATGGAAGAAAAGCATGGTTTTTTCACGGGGACGTATTCGATGTAGTGATGCAAAATTCGAAATGGTTAGCCAAGCTTGGAGCAGTTGGGTATGATACGCTTATTCTTATCAACCGGTTTGTGAACTGGTCTCTGGAAAAGATTGGTAGGGAAAAGATCTCATTATCAAAACGAGTTAAGAATAGTGTTAAAAGTGCAGTGAAATTTATTAGCAATTTTGAGGAAACCGCTGCGAGGATTGCCATTGAGAGCAATTTTGATTATGTCATTTGTGGGCATA
>JANQST010000045.1 GCA_028279155.1 Cyclobacteriaceae bacterium | reverse complement strand
ACAGTCTCAATGATCTGAGGTTCTAACTCTCCTTCTTCGTTTCGAACGTTGGTTCTTACTTTAATATATGCATGCTGAGAAATCACTCCCTCATTCAATGCAATGATTACTTCTTCAGAACTGTAGAAAATCTTACCTTCTCCAGCTACTTTTTCTTTATCTGTGCTTCTTCTTCCCTTGGTTATGTAGTATAAACCAAGAACCATGTCCTGAGAAGGTACTGCAATTGGAGCACCATTCGCAGGGTTTAGAATATTATGAGAAGAAAGCATTAACAATGAGGCTTCCAATATTGCTTCATGTCCAAGCGGAACATGAACAGCCATTTGGTCACCGTCAAAGTCGGCGTTAAATGCTGTACACGCAAGTGGGTGTAGCTGAATTGCTTTTCCTTCAATCAACTTAGGTTGGAACGCTTGGATACCTAATCTGTGAAGCGTTGGTGCCCTGTTCAATAGTACAGGATGTCCTTTCAACACATTTTCCAGGATATCCCAAACGACAGGATCTTTTCTATCAACAATCTTCTTAGCAGACTTAACAGTCTTAACTATTCCTCTTTCAATCAGTTTTCTGATAATGAAAGGCTTGAAAAGTTCTGCCGCCATATTTTTAGGAAGACCGCACTCATGCATTTTAAGCTCGGGGCCTACCACAATTACTGATCGACCTGAGTAATCAACCCTTTTTCCAAGTAGGTTTTGACGGAATCGACCTTGCTTACCTTTAAGCATATCGCTCAACGACTTCAACGCTCTGTTTCCGTCTGATCGTACAGCGTTTACTTTTCTTGAGTTATCAAAAAGTGAATCGACAGCTTCCTGAAGCATTCTTTTTTCGTTTCGAAGGATTACCTCCGGAGCTTTAATATCCATCAATCTTTTTAGTCGATTGTTTCGGATGATAACTCTTCTATAAAGGTCGTTCAAATCAGATGTTGCGAAACGACCACCATCCAGAGGAACCAATGGTCGCAGTTCCGGAGGAATCACCGGAACCATCTTGATCACCATCCATTCTGGTTTGTTCTCTATTCTTGTCTTTGCATCTCTGAATGCCTCAACAACTTTTAGCCTCTTCAAGGCTTCGGCTTTTCTTTGCTGAGAAGTATCAGTAGCGGCCTGATGTCTTAGCTCATAGGATAGTTCATCCAACTGCGTTCTTGCCAACAACATTTCCAATGCATCAGCTCCCATTTTTGCGATGAACTTGTTCGGATCATCATCGTCAAGCAACTGATTCTCTCTTGGAAGCTTATCCAAAATATCTAGATACTCTTCTTCTGTAAGGAAATCCAGTTTCGCAATTCCATCTTCTTCCTTAACTCCAGGCTGAATAACAATGTATCGCTCGTAGTAAATGATCTGGTCCAATTTCTTGGTTGGAACTCCAAGTAGGTATCCAATTTTGTTTGGAAGTGATTTGAAATACCAAATGTGTGCTACCGGAACTACCAATTCGATGTGTCCCATTCGTTCCCTTCTTACCTTTTTCTCGGTGACTTCTACACCACATCGGTCACAAATAATTCCTTTGTATCGAATTCGCTTGTATTTACCACAGTGACATTCCCAGTCTTTGACTGGTCCGAAGATTCGCTCACAGAACAGCCCACCCATTTCAGGTTTGTATGTTCTGTAATTGATGGTCTCGGGCTGAGTCACTTCACCATGCGAGCTTTCCAAAATCGATTCCGGAGAAGCAAGACTAATGGTAACTTTTGTAAAGTCGTTGTGGATTTTTTTACTTTTTCTGAAAGCCATGTTTTATATCAATAGGTCCCGGCTTACGCCGGGATATTTTTCAAAAAATTAATTAGTTCAATGTGATTTCAAGAGCAAGACCTCTCAATTCATGAATCAATACATTGAAAGATTCAGGAATGTTAGGTTTGTTCATATTCTCACCTTTAACAATCGCTTCATAAGCTTTTGCTCGTCCGATAACATCATCCGATTTAATTGTCAGGATTTCCTGCAACACGTTAGCAGCACCAAATGCTTCAAGTGCCCACACTTCCATTTCTCCAAATCGCTGACCTCCAAATTGAGCTTTACCTCCAAGTGGTTGTTGGGTAATAAGTGAGTAAGGACCAATGCTCCTTGCATGCATCTTATCATCCACTAAGTGACCCAATTTCAATACATAGATCACACCAACCGGTTACCGTTGGT
>JANQST010000039.1 GCA_028279155.1 Cyclobacteriaceae bacterium | reverse complement strand
GCTCATCGACCTTCGATGCAAATTTCTCATTTTGAGCCCTGGAGGCCGCAAGTTCTTTTTGAAGCTTTTCAATGATTTCTTGTTGTTCCTGGATTGCTTTTATGGCAATTGGCCCCAAACCGGAGTAGTTTACCGACATGTACTCACTTTTGGTATTAACCAGAGACGGAAAAATAGGAAGTAGCTCCTGAGCGATTACCCCAATCTCCTCTCTTTCATTCTCTTTCTGCTCTTTTACATGATATTCTCTAATAGGAATTGCCAAAACCTGAGCTAAATAGGAAGGTGCAGCGGAGATATTCTTTTTCAATCTACGATCTGAAAATGAGCTATAAACTCCTGTGGATGCAGAAAATTCCCCTCTAAGTGCATCATTATAATAAACTTCCAAATCTGCATCAGCAGCAGATAACAATGTCCATTTTCCTCCACCTGATCGTGTTATAGAAAGCCCTTCTGTAGATGAAGTGCCATCGCCATGGTCTACTTGTAGAGTAGTGCTTGGATTCACTGTTCCAATCCCTACATTATCATTTTGGTCAACTACAAAAGCAGCATTACCTGAAGTGCCATTGAATATATAAAACTTATCCGGGGCAGTGGTAGCAGTGCTTCCTCCTATGGATAACGAATAGCTTCTATTGTCATTTCTCAAATTAAGACCTGCCCAACCAGTTGCATCCGTATTTTGAACTCTTAAATTAACGCCACCACTCGCGTCCACACCTAAGATATCGAGTTCTGCCGAAGGACTGTCTGTGCCAATTCCAACCCATCCATAATTGGCTATTGTCATTCTTGGAGTAGCGATATCCACTGTTCCATCCCCAGCCAAATCTGTAAAGAACTTAAGATTTGTTCCCATGGAGGTTCCAAAATCTTCAGCTGCATCTGCAACTATTGCAGCGGAACTTGCAAAAGCTTGTCCGGTCTGACCTGAAAAGGATACCGTACCTAATAAATCTCCTGTCAAAACATTACTGGCAGCACTGAAACTGCCCCTCCCTCTAAATAAAACCATCGAGCTGAAGGCGTCATCCTTTACGGTCGACAGGAAAGTGTTCGCGCCTCCAGTCTCCGAAACCATATGAAGTAGGCTGGTTGGATTGGTGGTTCCAATCCCCACAAAACCATTTGAAGCAATTCGCATTTTCTCAACGAAAGCAGAATTAGTAGGATCATCCCAGGTAGCAAATCGTAACGCCGCATTGTCATCCCAGGCGATGAAAGGATCAGGATCACCGGTCCTTCCGGGGAATAACTTCATGAAACTTGATTCATCGTCTGTGCTAAAGTTAGCTATAATTCCAACATCTGCTCCAGAGCTTCTCACATCCAAAAGGTGTTCAGGAGAAATAGTGCCAACGCCAACATTGCCACCTGAAGGAAATACATTGGAATCTCCAAACACCGAAAGTGCGCCAAGTGCAAATGCTGAAGAATTTAAGGGGATGGTGGGTGTTAATGTTTCATCGTTAACAGTAATCTCTAACATATACCCTTGATCAAAGGCAAACGAGAAAGGAGTAATGGAAGCCAATGTAACACTATACAATCCATCGTTTACAGGCACATTGTTATGTGTTTCATTCCATTCCACCCCATTATCTGTTGTTCGTCGTATTTCAAATACAAAATTTCGATTGCCTGTAATGGGATCACCATTGCTATCTTCTAAAAAACCCTGAAAACTCAAGGTTTGTGGGATTTGCGCATTGGCAATCAAAACGAAGAATGTGATTAATGTAGTAAGGGTATATCTCATTTTTGTAAGATTTTAATCGTTATTGACCAGGATCCGGTGGAGCTGGTAAAGCATCTGAACCTCCTCCACCGCTGGACTCTCCACCTCCTGATGCCAAAACACCGGCAACACCTCCTGCAACGGCAATCGGTGCAATTACAAGAAAAATTGACGTTTTGCCTTTTATAGAAAATGTTTCACTAACAATCTGATCGTCCGCTCCAGACAATCGTAATTCATAATCTGTGCCCGGTTCCAGATTTTCCGGTACCAGCCAGGAAAAAGAATTATTGCCGTTGATATTCGTAAGGTCACTTATTTTGTTTCCAGCACGATACAGTTCCAATTTGTAGTTTCCAATATCAGTTCCTGACCATTCCAGAAAGGTGGTCTTACCTCTCTTAAACTTGCTCCCAGGTTTCGGATTACTAAAGGATATGGATTCATCAGGTTCAGCTACCGGTTCTTCTACGGGAGTCATTGGTTCCCCCACCAGTTTAAACTGAAGCTGCCCATCATAATCTTCAGGTAATTCTGAGGCAGGATCCCAAAAAATACTTAAGCTTCGTCCCGGTGTAACATTTTCACCAATATCACCGCTAGCTGTCTTCATTGGTGTACTGAAGTTGTCAACACTGGTTCGCAGCTCGACTCTAAAAAGTTCATTGGTATTACCGTTGTTGTTGAGATCATACCTGATCCGCATTTGTCCTTCAATGAGCTCAGCTCTAATATTAGAAAATGACTGACCTGTTACCAAAATGGAAGAGGTGAGAAGGATTAAACCTAACGTGGCTTTAAGTAGTGACTGTAGTCGCATCATCATAGCGGTTTGCGAACACGATAAGATACGTCAAACTATGCTTTCAAACAACTCGTGCTGGAAATAAATGGTTGGTTACGATCATTTTTTCGTTCAATCTTTTCTTTTAATAGTCCAATAAATTGAGTGATTATTAGAAATAACTTAACTTTTATTAGAAAGATTTAACCGGCATGCTTTCTGAACTACAACACGATAAGATCTCCCACTATTTCCGGGTTGTTTTGGATCAAGATAGAAATGGAGTGCTCCAGGAAAAGGATTTTCGAGAGATCAGTGAATCCTTGTGCATTTTATGGCGATTCAAACCTGACACAGATAATTATGAACGAGTAATTAGGGAAGGTCGCAGGACCTGGGAGCTATTCAAGGAACATTTTGAAAAAGAAGGAGGAGAGGCAACCGAATACCAGTTTTTAAAATTTTACGAGACGATGTTAGGTCCGGAAGGTGAAGAACTTTACGAAAAATTTGTTACCCGTACCGTAAGTTCCATCTTCGATTCGTTTGACCTAAATGGTGACGGGGTAATCTCCATTAATGAGTATTCGGATATGTTTATGTGCTATCACATTCCAATCAAATACTCAGCGAAGGCATTTGTCAAACTTGATCGTAATGGAGACGATCACATCACGAAACAAGAACTGATGGAAGCTGTAGATGAATTCTTCAAGTCCAGCAATCCTAAATCTCCGGGAAACTGGCTGTTCGGTTTTTGGGGGGATCGGGACTGATAAGCCAGAGTCACTGAAAAACCAATGTCCCAATCCCAAACCAATTTGTTAATGAAACAATTACTTTGTTTTCTTACTTATTAATAGTCTCGAGAGTGTGTAAAGTCTGAGTTGAGTTAGCTCACCCATCTTGTCCCGCTCGAAATCAAGTCGGTAATTTTCGAGCCCTTCAAGTAAAAAGCGATCTTTTTCAACCGGAATCATGCGCCTTGCTGGTCGTTCCGGTTTTATTAGCTGGTAGTACAAATTTTGGCCATCTCTAAAAATCTTTCGGTTTTCGTAAGCACCGATGAATTGTTCGGCTTCTTCTGTTTCCAGTGAAGCATTCTTGGCCAAATCTTGTAAACGATCCCGCTCCCATTGCAAAGTATTAACACGATACTCATACTGCTCTCCTTTCTCTTTCTCCAATTCCAGCTTGAGCACCTCATTGACAGCTGTGAGCCGTGCCTTGACTAACGTCTCTTCATACGAAACATCAATATCAGGTTGAACTCCAGAACCTTCCCAGTTTTCCTCTGCATTTGGATGCATTCCTGCAGCATATGAAACCGTAACTATATACTCATCAGCAACTGCGTGATCATTACCTAAATAGCCTGCCCCAAAAGTGTTTTGACCAACAACAGTTCCCCTTCCAGAATACTTAATCGCATGGCTCACACTTTCAGCGGCAGAAGCAGTTCGGTAACTTGTTAGTATAAAGACAGGCTTCTCAAGATATCTTGGACCTTCTTTCCCTTTGATATAGTTCTTATCAGTCACTGTCTTTCCATCTATTCGAGCAACCGTATTGGAAATATGAACGCCGGCTTCAAAAAAGTAGCTAAGGAGAAATTCAACACCTTCGTCATAGCCACCTGGGTTCTCTCTCAGATCAAGAATTAATGCGTCTGTATCAATCACAAATTGAAAAACTGCATCCATCTTCTCTCGATAACCTCTTGCATATTTTGGAGGTAGGAACTGATCCAGCTTAATGTAACCAATGTTACCACTTAACCTTTTCACCTCCGGAAGTCTGAAATTTTCATAAATTTCGATGGCTAATAGTCGCTCTATTTCACTATTAGTTACCCCGTTATCGGAAGGAGTATTGGCTAATTCTTTGTCCAATTTTTGAATTTGTCTGGCTGCTTTTGGTTGAAATCTGATCCTTAGATGCTTGTCCTTAAAATTGTTCTGGATATCAGTTGTCAATCGTCTTGCGAATGCGCTAGCAGAATTGAGATCGGAATATTCCCCTGAAGCTTGATTCGACCGTAAGAAATCACCTATTTTTTTTGCTTCATCCTCATAGAGATACTTGTCTTTAAGTAGCTGGGAAATTTCTTCTATTACCTCCTTTTTCCTACTTTCTTTTATTTTGGAATCCTGTGAGTGAGTGGGTGTTTTCAGGACCAAAAAGAAAAGTATTAGTGAGAGTATGCGTATTAATATTAGTCTCATGATTTTAAGTTTTTTCGAAAAAAAAGCTTCTCAAACTTTGTCAAAAAAGAAATTGATCAATACCGTGGAATAATTGACAGATGTACTTTTTCTAGCCAAATGCAACGTTGATCCATTCATATGGTCATTTGATCAATAAATCCGTGTTGTCTACACCAAAGTCTTTAAATCAGAAGTTGAATTGTATTGATTAGTGAGATGAAAAAGCGATTAGAGACCATCGTCAATGCACTTTTCTGGATATTCCTATTTGCTTTTATCTATGCCGCTTTGGGGCAAAAACTCAGGGTATGGGAGACTGATGACGGGTTGGTTTACAGTGTTGCCTACGATAAGTTCATTTTTGTAATTCTCCTGGTTGATCTCGTTGGGAAGATTCTGCTGTTCTATATCAATCTTCGTTTTTTGGTTCCGAAATATTTGCTAAAGGATAGAGTTAGCAAGTATAGCTATGTGCTTACTGGATTAGTTATTCTCTCCCTCGTATTTTCAATGTCAATTTCCTACCTGATCATCTGGCTAACAGATGAAAAGTTGGATGAGGTTACACACCTGATTCCTTACACACTTCTTTTCCATGTGATTTTAGTCCCACTTTCAATCGCATATGCGTACATCAAAGAAAAAATGGAAATTGAGAAGCTAAGTCAACACCTAATGGAAGAAAAGCTGCACGCTGAGCTTAAATTTCTAAAGAGTCAGATTAACCCCCATTTTCTATTTAACACACTCAATAACATCTATTCACTGACGAGAAGGTTTCAAGATAAAACTGCCGCCAACAGCATTTCTCAACTTTCACGAATGATGCGATACATGCTAATTGAAAGCAACTCCGAATATGTTCAAATTTCCAGAGAGATTTCCTATCTCAAAGATTTCATTGCACTGGAACGGTTAAGATTATCAGGTGAAGCAGACATTAAAATCACTTTCAACGAACAGGTTGAAAAAGATGATTTCCAGATTGCCCCCATGCTATTAATTCCTCTAATTGAAAACACATTTAAACATGGCATCAGTTACACACAACCTTCCAACATACGGATCGACATTACTTCAACCAAAAATCATCTTAGGCTTGAGGCAGAAAATACCAATCATGCCAAAGCAGAGAAAAGATCGGATGGCATTGGGCTTGATAATCTCCAAAGGAGGTTGGCCTTAATCTATCCTTTAAGGCATGAACTCAGGATCTCAAAAGATCAAAAAAAATACTCGGCAATGCTCGTACTTAATTTTTCTTAAAATGAAACAACTGAAATGTCTAGCCATCGATGATGAGCCAATGGCTTTGGAAATCATTGAAGAGTACGTTGAAAAAATTCCCTATCTGTCGCTGGAGAAGTCAATTCACAATCCAATAGAGGCCATATCATATTTAAAATCTCATGAGCTGGACTTGATCTTCCTGGACATCAATATGCCAGATCTTAGTGGCATACAATTGTTGAATACTTTACGTCATCCTCCTATGGTGATATTCACTTCTGCTCATAGCGAATACGGTGTTGAAAGTTACAACCACGAGGCAATAGACTATCTTTTGAAACCGATTGAATTTGACAGGTTTTTGCTGGCCTGCAACAGAGTGTTAGACAAAACTAATCTCTCGAATAAAAGTGTTGTTTCAGAATCAACAATAAAGAACATCAAGAGCGGTAACCAGATTTTTAGAATTGACTTGAATGATGTGCAATACATAGAGGGTTCGGGAAATTATGTAACATACCATCTGTCCGGAGAAAAAATAATGAGTCTGCAAAACATGAATAGCCTGGAAGCTGAACTTCCCAAAAAGCTATTCACCAGGGTTCATAGGTCATTCATTCTTGGTATCACACATATCAAATCGGTCGAACCGCATCGAGTGATTTTAAATGACCAATCGATACCCATAGGTAAATCTTATAGAAAAGATTTTATGAATCAACTTGGTATCTAGCTCAAAAACTTAGGCTAAAGCCATTTCCCGATTGTACCTGTTCCGGTATTCCAATGGAGTCATCCCAGCAAATCTCTTGAACAGTGAACGAAACGTTTTATCATCATTATATCCCGAGCTATACATGACCTGATGCACATTCATTGTGGTAGACTCCAGCTTTTTCTTTGCGGCCTCTATTCGTACTCTTTGAATGTATTCTATAGGAGTATTGTTCGTCGCTTTTTTGAATCTTCTTACAAAATTTCGTGTGCTGGTAGATGTCTGATTAGCCAAATCCTCAATGCTTATTTTTTCAGAAAAGTGACCCTCTATGTATTCCTGAACTTTAATAATCTCTTCATCCGGATGGTTTTTTTGACCATTGAAGATCACGAACTGATTTTGATCTACCCTGTCAAATTCGATTTCAGATACTTTTGAGCACCAAATGGCAGTCTCTCGTCCGTAGTATTTTTCAATTATGTAAAGAAGCAGGTTCAAAAATGAGTAGGCTCCTCCGCTGGAGTAAATTCCATTGTCGTCGCTGATTACCTTCTCAGGTATCAATTCCACATCAGGATACATTGCCCTGAAGGTATCGTGCGTGAGCCAATGTGTGGCACAGGATTTTTTATTCATCAAACCAGTCTCAGCTAACAAAAAGGCGCCTCTGCACAAACTGGCAATCTCTGCCTGATTTTCAATTCGTTGTTTTTTCATCCACTCAACAAAAAGGTAATTAAGTGCGATCTGTTCTTTCATATCTCCAACGAGACCAGGGACAATGAT
>JANQST010000034.1 GCA_028279155.1 Cyclobacteriaceae bacterium | reverse complement strand
TGGGAATTGGAAAATTTTTCATCTGGTGGACACCAGGAGACGCGAAGGGTGTGATATCCCTGCCCAACCAGACCCACGCAATAAGTTCACTACAGTGCTTAAGTCAGCGGATCAAATGGATGTTTTGGGGTTGACGATTGATGAAACCACCTACAAAACCAGATCCGCATATGCCGTTTCCACCGCAGAAGGAAACGATGGTAGCGGAGTATCAACGATAAAAGATCTGGAATTTTCCAATGGGACAATTGAAGTCGATGTGATTGGACTTCCAAAAAAGGATGCGCCAAATACGGCTAGAGGTTTTATTGGTGTTGCCTTCAGAGTAGGAGAAGATGAAAATTATGAGTGTTTTTACATCAGGCCAACTAATTCTACAGCAGAAAATCAGCTGAGGAGAAATCACACCGTACAATACGTCGCTCATCCCGATTATCCATGGCACAGGTTGAGGAAGGAAGAACCCGGCTTGTATGAATCCTATGCTGATATAGAGTTAGGAGAATGGACTAAGCTAAGAGTTGAAGTACAAGGACAAAAAGCCAAGCTATTTATCAATAATGCGAAAGAACCATCATTGGTAGTCAACAACTTAAAACTTGGGGCTGATCGGAAAGGTGGTGTCGGATTTTGGACCTTCTCGACAACAGAGGCTTATTTCTCTAACCTAATAGTGACACAAAAAGATTAAGCTTTGACTTTATCGGGAATCCACTCAAAATCCTCAGAGCGGTAAGAGTCGATCATTAGATCACTAAGTTCTTTCGGTGGAATGGTTGTTCTGCGTTTCACCAAATCTAACCAGGCTCCATCTACATCGACTTTGGCTGAAAGTTCACCATCTTTATTGTATATATTATGTCTGAACGACCATTTTGATCCATCTTTTCGAAGCTTTGAAATTGTAAACCCAACCTCAAACTCTTCATTCATTCTGATTTCTTTAAAAAATCGAGTATCCTCTCTAAAGAGGATTGGACCAATATTCATGCTGATCAATTTATGAAATGGCATACTGATCTCCTCGAAGTACATCAAACGAGCTTGTGCACAATAATCATTGTATGATGTATGCCGCATATGCCCGTTGGGGTCCAGGTCAGCCCACCGGACTCGGAACTTGAATTTGACCTCACTCATTTTCTGCTTTTTCCTCCTTTTTGCCAGAAGCCTTATTCTTCGCCTTTTCTTCCTTCTTCTCTTCGAACACTTCCGGGGCTTCAACAACCAGCAGATTATACCAATTAACAACCTTCTTGATATCAGAAGTGTACACCCTACTCTCATCATAATCAGGGAGAATGAACTTCAAAAATGATTTGAGCTCATCTGCTTCGCTGTTCTTGTCGAGATCCGTATCTCCGTCGAACTCTTTGTGGATTTTTCGCATGACTTCTTCCAATGGAACGGCTCCCTCAGAATCAGTAGTATAAATAGAAATTTCAGATAATACTGAAACCTTGTTGTGGACACTTGCTACCATTTTCTTCTTGTGTTCGTCAAGTGATTCCAGAATTACTCCTGTGCGAGTTGGGGAAACAATTTTGAAAAGACCTCCCTTTCCGGAGACTGAAGCGATATCACTAAATTCCATTTGCTGTTGTTTGCCGCAAAAATATCCTATTGCTTGATAGACTGATTAATTGAATGAATAAATTCCAAAATTTCTTCTTTCCCGACCTTCTGCTCCGAGGAAGAAACAAACATCATTGGAAGTTCTTCCCAGCTCTTTGCCAAGGTTTTTTTGTAAACAGCCTGATTGGATTGAACTTGCGTTTTCCCAAGTTTATCAGCTTTTGTAAAGACTATACAAAATGGAATCCCCTCTTCACCCAACCATTGAATAAAATCCAGGTCTATCTTTTGGGGTTCGTGTCTTAAATCAATGAGTACGAAAACATTGACAAGGTTTTTCCTTTTTTTCAAATAGTTATCAATCATCCGCTTCCAATCCGCTTTGCTTTTTTTGCTGACCCTTGCCCAACCGTATCCTGGAAGATCCACAAGGTACCATGAATCATTAATTAAAAAGTGATTGATCAATTGTGTCTTACCCGGAGTGGAAGATGTTTTGGCAAGCTTCTTTCGGTTTGTCAACATATTGATCAAGCTGGACTTTCCAACATTGGACCTACCTATAAACGCATACTCAGGAATAGAAGCTTCCGGACAGTCGAATTCCTGTGTACTACTTTTTACAAATGATGCATTTTTTATCTCCACAATGAATTATCTCCTAACATTTCACATTAGCGCGGGTTTATTCCACTAATATTGCGAAAATTATGACGGTAGTCCCTTACAAAGATAAGTCTGATGCCAAGAAGCAGCAGGTGGCCGAGATGTTTGACAGTATCAGCGGAAAATATGATTTTCTGAATCATTTCCTGAGCCTAGGTATTGACATCATGTGGAGAAAAAAAGCCATTCGAATGTTGCAAGAATTGGCTCCAAAAAAAATCCTTGATATAGCTACTGGCACCGGGGATTTCGCCATTGAATCGCTCAAATTAAATCCGGAGCAGGTTATAGGTGTGGATATTTCGGAAGGAATGCTGGATGTGGGAAGAGTGAAAATGAAAAAAAAGGGGCTGGATCATGTCATTAGCCTTGAGTCCGGAGATTCGGAAAACCTACGATTTACAGATAATAACTTTGATGCTGTGATCGTTGCTTTTGGGGTGAGGAATTTTGAAAACCTGGAATTGGGACTAAAGGAAATGAATCGTGTATTGCGACCAGGAGGTAAAGCGGTTATCCTGGAGTTCTCAAAACCTACAATTTTTCCCTTTAAGCAATTATATAATTTTTATTTTCGTTGGATATTACCGAAGATTGGCAAACTGGTATCTAAGGACAATGCAGCATATACGTACCTACCAGAGTCTGTTAAAGAATTTCCTTTTGGAAAGGATTTCCTTAATGTTCTGGCTAAGACCGGATTTAAAAACGCAAAATGCAAGCCATTAACACTGGGAATAAGCTCAATTTACGTTGGAGAAAAATAACCGTCCTGGTCCTGCTCCTTGCAGGGTTCGCATGCCGGGCACAAAACAATCCATCCGATAATCTCATCAATTACGATGAGCAGTGGATCCATTACGGCTTCCTACTTGGTGTACATTCCTCTAAATATGTAATCAAGCACTCCGAAACATTTACATCGCCTGCAATGGACACCGTTCACTCAATTGTTCCTGGGAATCTGGGTGGGTTCAAGTTAGGATTCATAGCTAATATGAAAGTAGCAGATCAGCTAGACTTCAGAGGGTCAATTACAGTTGCCTTCTATGAAAATGACCTGCTTTACAGATTCACCAACAATACTGATCAAAGAGAGTTGAAGGATGCTACAATGGTTGAGTTTCCTTTGCTTCTTAAATACAAATCCAACCGACGTGGAAATGTAGCCATGTATGTGCTTGGTGGTTTCACTCCATCTTTTGAAGCTGCTTCCAAAAGCAACAAAGAAGATATTGTTGAAAAACTGGAGCTTAAAGGTTGGAATTATGCTGTTGAGGTCGGAGCTGGTTTTGATATTTATTATCCTTTTTTCAAGTTCTCACCAGAAATTAGATATTCCTATGGGTTGAGAAATATGCTGGATGGAGAAAATCAGTTCAGTGCGGGATTAAGTAGGCTCACCACCCAAAATCTTACTGTCTTTCTTACATTCGAAGGAGGACCGACACCCAAACAAAAGAGGGGTGGAAAAATCAAAGGCCAGACCTTGAGAAAATCTGGCAACAAAAAGAACAAGGCACAGCGAAAATTTAAGGGAAACAAAAGTGGATAAACCCATTGCATTAATTACCGGAGCTACCAGTGGAATTGGTGAAGCCACTGCTAGACTTTTGGCCAAAACCCATAGCCTCATCCTTTGTGGCCGAAGAGAAGAAAGATTGGATAAATTAGGTGAGGAATTAGATACTGATGTTGCATTGCTCTGTTTTGATGTCAGAGACAGAGAAAGCGTGTTTAAATCCATTGAGTCACTTCCAATTGGGTGGAAAGAGATCGATGTGTTAATTAACAATGCAGGTAATGCTCATGGCATGGACTTCATTCATGAAGGCGATCCTGACGATTGGGATGCCATGATTGACATCAATGTTAAAGGACTTCTCTATGTGAGTAAGGCGATCATTC
>JANQST010000025.1 GCA_028279155.1 Cyclobacteriaceae bacterium | reverse complement strand
TGGGATAACATGTGTATCCGTAACAATTGGCCCCTGTTCGTCAACACTTCCTATTTTCTCCCATTTGTCATCAACCAAAACACTCACCTCCACTCCACCTAAAATGTCATACATTGTTTTCTGGGCGTTTCTCACGATTGGGGATGCTTTTTCGTATGCAGCCATCAATTCCCCAACCCCAGAACCCATATAAGCCATCGATTGGTAAAACAAATAGGTGGTCATAAAGGACTGACGCTGGGTGATCAGAACCCCGCTATTTTTTCCCTCTTGTAGCTCAAAATCAAGAATGATCGATTCTTTTGAGGCAAGGTCAAGCGAATCACTTGAATTAAGGTATTCAATTCCGTCCCGATTGATCAACAGGTCAGCGATTTCTTCCCCTGTTTTCAAAATGAAGGACTCATTCGAGATGGAATAAAACTTTTTGCCATCCGAATAAATCTCATTATCTGTTGATCTTGGGAGAACCAAAATATCAGCACTTCGGATATAATGAGTTTCCCAGGCTTCGTTTTTAAGTTCAATCTTAAGTTCGTCATCTGATGACTGATATGCCGATAAATGATCTATATCCATCGCCTCCATTGACTTTGTTATACTCGATGAAAATCCCTCCGCTTGAATGATCAGTGAATCATCTTGGTGCAGATAAAAAGTAGGGCATGAGCCAAAACACGCCTTTGGATCGAAAAGGCAAGGAATTGAGATTCCTGTCATGGCAAAACTCATCACCATTCCAAAATTGAATTGATCAAATCCATCGTATTTGTTCGTTTCGATTAGAACACACTCATCAAAACCAAACTCATAAGCTTCTATGTCCGCATTTAGCTTCTTTCTATTTTTTCTGCCAAATAGATAGCCATCCCCGGTGATTTTTTCTTGTTCATGATCAACCTCCAATCTCCTGAGTACGGCGAGTTTTCCATCCTTGAGATGAACCTTGATGAATTTACCATCAACCTGAACTTCAGATGTTAGTTCTGATACTTCGTAAATACTTCGAATATTGGAGATCCTTTTATCGCAAGAGGTCAGGATGGTTAACGTCAGGATGGTGAGAGACAAGCGCATAACCTACTATTAAAGATATTTAATATTCTGCAAACAACTGTCTCACAAGGAATAATGATAGACAACTTAATCTTTGCTGAACTATTTATTCTGAAATTATGTATTATTGTATATACAATAGTTACATATACATCAATGAATCAGGATTATTTGTCAGCAATCGATCAAATCATTCGTACAGGTCACTGGATCACAGACCAGGTAAGTGTTGAGCTTAAGGAGTTTGATATTTCCGAGCCACAGTACAATGTGTTAAGGGTTTTAAAGGTTAGAGGAGGTGAGCCGATCACCGTTCAAAAAATCCAGGAAAAAATGGTTCAGCGTACCAGCAATGTTACGCGGATCATTGATAAGCTTATCGAAAAGGAACTGGCTAATAGAGTTGAGTGCCCATCAAATAGAAGAAAGATGGACATTACGATAACTAAGAAAGGAGAAGATCTATTAGGAGAACTAAATAATAAGGTGATCGCGTTTCATCAACCCATGTCTAAGAATCTGAGTACGGATGAAGCACAAACCTTAAAAAATCTAATATTAAAACTTAAAGGACATAATAAAGCATAAACTAGAATAATGAAAACAATTATAGCATTTGGTGCTAGTAACAGCAGCAAATCCATCAATCGACAGCTAGCTAGCTGGGTATCTAACCAAGTAGAAGACACGAATGTCAACCTCTTGGATTTGAATGATTTTGAGATGCCTATCTACAGTATGGATAGAGAGATACAGTCAGGAATCCCAGAAGAAGCGAAGCAGTTTAAAGAACTCGTGAATCAATCGGATGGTATCATCATATCTTTTGCGGAACATAATGGAAGCTATTCAGCCGCTTTCAAAAACATCTTCGACTGGATGTCCAGGATAGGCCGCCCGATCTGGTCTGACAAACCTATGTTCTTAATGGGCACTTCCCCTGGTGGAAGAGGTGCGAAAAGTGTTTTGGCAACCGCTGAAAATTCGTTTCCTCATCAGGGAGGAAATGTTGTGGCTAGCTTCTCCTTGCCTTCTTTTAGTCAGAACTTTGAAGCGGATGAAGGAATAACCGATGCTACCCTTAAGTCAGCGTTTGAAGAACAACTGGAAAAGTTCAATCAATCGATTTGAAACAGGCTGCAGTAGTTAATTGTTGAATATACAATAGTTGGTATGTCTATTTTAACCTCTCAACGATCTGGTGAATCTTTTCGTCCCTGTATTCAATTTGAAATTCGTTTTCATCTGAGAACGCCTGCAGGTAGCGCTTTTTGCTTTGCCAGACGTTGAGCAATCCGGGAATTTGTTCCTCTCCTGTTCCGTATCTCTCGTTGAGAAACTGATTTAAGTCTATTGCTAATTGATCGAGATCTCTGAACTCATCTTTAAGAAAAAACCAACGTACTTTGTACAACTCTTCTTTGTAAAAGAACAAAGTCGTCCGGGTAGCGGGAACTCCATTTATCCCATTGTACTTATATCCCCCGTACAATCCTTCGCGAATTCCGTTCTCGATATTCTTTTTAACATTCTCCTGTAGATTGGGATAATTACGATAGATCTCTTCATCTCCCGTGATCAGCCTCAGGTCTTGTTCATATTGAATCAATGCTGTGTTTAACTCGAGCGCGTTAACAGGTAGCTTGTTAATTGTTTTCTGTGCGTCAGCAGAAAGGCTAAGAGTCAGTAAAATCAGGATGAAATATTTCATCCGGCAAAGAAACACTAATCTGAATATTGCTCCTCCTTTAATCGTTTGGATATCCACCAATAGTTTCCGGCAGGATCCACTATTCCACCTTGTCGATCTTCATAGTCCATATCCATCGGTTTGAGTTCACTTTTGGCTCCATTTTCAATAGCCCTGTTATAGATCAGATCAACATCATCAACAAACAGGTAAAATGAAGTTCTCATACCTAAAAACTGATCTCTTGCCTGACTGATCATAAAACAAGAATCACCGATCTTGATGATGCTATTGGCTATTTCTCCATTCGGCATAGATGACCTGTTTATTTCTTTCGCTCCAAAAGCTCTTACCAAAAAGTCGATTAACTCTTCTGGGTATTCTGCAAACAAATACGGATTCACTGTGCTAAAACCATTGGGACGATACGTATCAAAAACATTTTTCATAACAATTAGGATTTTTCTGGAAGAGACCTGATCAAGTCAGGCATGACATCCGTTCTTGGATCGCAAAAAGTACAACATCAATTAAATGTAGGTCTCCTTCAATTGAATGAGACTTAAAAATCAATATTTGAATATTTTATATCCATTTAAGTAACATATATTTTTATATTACGTCTCCATTTAAGTAACATATAAAAATATGAAAGGAACACACCTCGGAGAATTTCAAGAGATTGTCATGTTAAGTATCCTGATTTTGGACGAAAACGCGTACGGTGTTACCATACAGGAAGAGATTGACAATCGAATGAAAAGAAGAACGAGTAGAGGTGCACTTCAGACCGCACTCACTCGACTAGAAGAAAAGGGATTTATTACTTCATCTTATGGAGAGCCCACTGCAGAAAGAGGTGGGCGCAGAAAGCGATTCTACCAGGTGAGCAATAAAGGAATGGAAATCTTGAAAGAAGCTAAAGATCTGCGGCAGGACATGTGGAAACTGATACCAAAACTGGCCTGATATGAAGCATCAGGAAGTTCCATCCTTTGCCTATCGTCTTTTCAGATGGTTTTGTAAGGAAGCCATGTTCGAAGAGCTTGAAGGAGACCTTGAAGAATCTTTTTTCAAGAACAAAGAAAAATATGGGCTCCGAAAAGCAAGTAGAATTTATACATCAGAAGTTCTTAAGATGATTCGTCCAACAATCCTTAAGAAATCCCAATCGGGTCCTGCATATAGCATGGCTCTTATGGCTAATTATTCTGTGATTGCATTCAGGAACCTATCCAAGAATAAACTTTTCTCAACGATCAATATCGTTGGGCTGGCTATGAGTATGGCGATTGGTTTGCTTGCCATCGCATTTACCAGTGAAATGTATGCTTATGACGAGTTTCATGAGAAAGGTGACAGAATCTATCGGTTAACCAGTGCCAGTAGAGATATAGACGAAACCTCGGCTTATCATTATGCATCTTCATCACTTTTTGCGGGTAAACGACTTGAGGACTTTGGTGGGTTCGAAAAAATTGTTCCGATGTATAAGGGATTTTATGGGGACATAACAATTGAAGAACAACTGTTTCAGATTGAGGGGATTTTTGTGGGTAAGGATTTTTTCGATGTGTTTACTTTTCCGTTGGAATATGGGAATGCATCAACGGTACTGACTGAGCCATTTTCGGTTGTAGTTACAGAAGACCTTGCGCTCAAATTGTTTGACAAAAAAAATGTGATTGGTGAGTTTATCACTAAAGATGACAACCAATACACGATAACAGGAGTGGTAAGAAACCCACCTAGAACTTCGCATATTCAGTTTGATGCACTTGCTTCTATCGAAACCTTACGATCACTACCTGACTATGATTTTCACTACAAGTGGCGTACCATGTGGATGAGTTATGTCTATGTTTTGCTTCCTGAAAACTTCAACATGGAGCAAATCATGAAAAACTTGGCACAACTATCCTCTGAAGAAAACGCAAAAGTTGATCGATTTGAAATCGCTCTTGGGTTAGAGTCGCTCGAAAGCATTTTTCCTGGAGATGAAAAATACAATCAGCTAAAAACAGTCATGCCAAAGAAAAATGTGAACAGAATTATAATACTAGCTGCGATCGTCTTGTTTTCAGCGTGCTT
>JANQST010000002.1 GCA_028279155.1 Cyclobacteriaceae bacterium | reverse complement strand
ATAATGGTGGAGGTAATATGTGGCCCATGCTGGCCGGCATTGGACCCATACTTGGTGAAGGAATTGCTGGCTACTTCATAGACCCGGATGGGAATGAACCTTCATGGAGTTTTGAAAATGGAGCTTCCATCGTTAATGGTACAACCACTGTTACACGCATCGTCAACTCCTATGAACTCATAAAGTCCAACCCAAAAGTTGCCGTTTTGTTAAATAATGGTATCGCTAGTTCAGGAGAAGTTATCGCGATTAGTTTCATTGGAAGAGAGAACACAAAAAGCTTCGGTTCTCCAACATGTGGTTTGTCCACAGCTAATTCTTCATTTACCATTAGCAATGGTACATTAATTCTTACCACCGCATATTTGGCTGACAGAAACAAGACAAAATATGGTATTCCAATCAAACCAGATGTTACTGTGGGGAATAACAACATCATTCAACGGTCCATTGAGTGGATTGAAGAGTAAGCTTTGAAATAATCAGGCTCTTGACCACCTCTTGTCTACCTCCAATTCTTAGTTATCAATAGCTTATTTGCTTCTTTCGCTCATCAAAATCGAATTAAAATTTTTAACCCTAATTGAAATGAAATTCAAACTAGCGATTTACGTGGCTGGAATATTCCTTGTAAGTATTGTGTGTGCACAGTCTGATTGTCGACCTGTACAAAAGTTAAAGGAACTTTATACCACCGATAAAGAATTCAAGCAGACAATCAATGCGATGTTCAAGAACCTTCAGGATCCTCCTAGTGGCGTAAATCCCTGGCGGTCTAAGAATGTAAATGATCTCTATGCATTCTTGAATGAATGGTTCTACTTTCTCCCCAACACAGAGAATGGACTGGATCGAATCATAGAGTTTTCAATGCTCTACTACAAAAATCCATCTGGGATGAAATTCGTACTTGAGGAGCCAGGTCTAAGTTGGACACTTCAATTTGTGGAAGACCGAGGGAAATACATGGATAGTCCTTTTTCTACCAAGGTCGTAAATCAATGGCTGGAAAATGAATCCATCGGCAATGAGGATTTTGTTTTACCGACCAATGGTTTTGCTTCTTTCAATGATTTCTTCACAAGAGACATCAAAAAAGGAGCACGACCTATCGATGGAGTCAACGACAATTCCGTCCTTGTCTCACCGGCAGATGGTGTCATCAACATGATCAATAATGACCTGCGGTTGGACAGTGAGATACCTACAAAAGGAAGAATGACCCTAAGCCTGAACGCTTTACTTGGTGATTCTCCCCTGACTGAAAAATTCATAGGTGGCACCGCATTGGCTGTTTTTCTCTTACCAACCAATTATCATCACTACCACGTACCTGTATCAGGTATCGTTGTAGAATCAAACGAATCAGTTGGGGACAGGCTGTTCGGAATGCCTGATATTCCTGATATGATCAATAAGGGAAACGTGGCTTACAACAAAGATTATAGTGTTTTCGAAAATTTCAGGCATGGATATGCCATCATCGAAACTGAAGAATATGGACATGTAGGGATGGTGCCCATTGGCCTCCAAACCATCGGTTCTGTAGTTTTTGAAGAAAAATTCAAACGAATTCGAAAAGGAGAGGAAGTACAGGTATATAAAGGCGAAAAGCTTGGACATTTCGCCTATGGAGGATCAACGGTTCTTCTCATTTTTGAAAAGGGTCGATTCAAGGCTATCAACGTCAAGCAAGGTCAGCAGATAGGTAACCTCAACGGAGGCTAGGTTTCAAGTAATCTTCGATGATAATTGATCTGACCCATGTGGTAATTGAAGTGTCCATATAAGTGCAAGATGAACTGTGACTTGGTCATAGGGTATCCAAACGGTTGTAGCGGATATGGGTCAGACATATCATCAACAGAAACCCTTTCGAAGTAGGAAGCCAGCATTTCTTTTGTTTCCAGGATATTCTCAGCCAGATCTTCCTTTGACACTTTGCCGGCAAATTCAAATTCACGATCTCGTTCGTAACCTGTCTTATTTAGTGTGGCTCCAATGAAGTGCTTCAGGTTACCACAAAGATGAAGAAACAGGTTTCCTGCAGAGTTTTTGATCTCACCATTAACGGTCCAGATGTCCTCATCATTTTCATAGGAATTGAGCTCTTCGCTCAACTTATCGAGATCACGCTCAAATAGCGTGCTTAGTTCAGACGGTAATTTCATATTACTGGGTGATTGACATATGCAAATTATAAAGGTCTGAGGTTTTGTTTTTCAATTGATCCACAAATTGGGTCTTAATTCTTGCCTTAATTCGACAATCTTCCTGAAAATCCCGATTAATTACAGCTATATCCAACTCCGTAATCAATCTTTCCACTGCGCTTAATAAGTCGTAGGGGAACTGGAACAATAGATCTACTTCCTCAAAAATTTCTTTTTTCGAAGCTTTCGTTAAAGCTTCTTCCGTTGCTGTCTTATAGGCATGTATCAACCCTCCTACCCCCAGTTTAGTTCCACCAAAATATCGAACAACCACCACCAGAACATTTGTCAATTCAAATGACCTGATCTGTCCTAAAATTGGATCACCTGCGGAATGTGAGGGATCCCCATCGTCATTGGCCCTGTAGGCCTGGTCTTTCATCCCAACGACGTAAGCATAGCAATGGTGTCTGGCATCATGAAGTTTTTTTCTGAGCAGATCCAACTGCTCCCTTACCTCCTCTTCGGAAGAAACCGGAAATGCAAATGATAGGAACTTGCTCCCTTTCTCTTTGTATAAACCTTCTGATTCGTTTTTTACGGTAAAGAAGTGACTCACAGTTCGGATAATAATTCTTTTGCTTCTTTTCGAATTTGTGATGTCTCTGCAAATTTCACCGCCAGGTTCAGATTCCTTTTCGCCTCCTCATGCGCACCTTTTTGCGCTAATAGGCGTCCTAGCCCCAAATACCCAAGACCTTTGAAATATTCACCATGGTGCTCTATTTCATCGCCATATTCCAAACCTCTTCGATAGGCAAATTCAGCCTTCTCATCACTCAGAATAACAATCTCCTCGTAATACCCTAGAAAAACATAGCCTGCAAGCTTGTAATATGGATTATCGTGTTTCATCAAGGAATAAATCACCTCTATGGGAGCATTTTTAAAATCCCCCGGATTAGCCAGAGATTCCAGGTATTTCCCTTTGGCATAGAAATTATTGGGATACATTTCTATTATTTGGCCCAAATATTCCTGCGCTTTCTCAGGCTTGTACTCATACCTTAAATAGATGTAGCTGAGATAAACGTACGCCTCAACCTGTGTTAAGATGGACACCTCGCAAGCTTTTTCAAGTTGCTGAAGACCTAGTTCTATATCGCCGCTTCTGAAAAACCATAGCAGTGGTTTGTAGATCGGGTGTTTCTCCGGGTATTTTTCTCTGAAATAATTGTAAAGGCCAGTGGTAAATAGAAATTCCGGATGGGTATCAACAATTTTAAATCCCTTTTTCATCAAACCATACGCTTTGTTGGCTTCTCCTACTGCTCTGAGGTTGTAGCCCTGATCAGCATAGTACTCAGCCAATAGCCCGTGAGAGGCCATTGCAAAAAACACCATTTCTGGTTCCTCAAGGTCCGGATCTCTACTTTCTGCCAATTCTATTGCATAAAACAATTGATCCTGCATTTGTAGAAAAAGCTCCTCCGTAATTGTGGGAATGTTTGACCATAACAAAGTCATTGCGCGCATTAGCGGAACAACCGGATGATCTTGTACTTGCAATTCAACCAAATCAATATAAAAACCTGCAGAATCTGGATCTGCATTGTAGATGTGATCCGCACCCTGCTTTACTAACTTCTTCAGGTCCTCATCTTCAAATACTTGCGCTGAAATCGAAAATGCTGCAAGACATAACAATATGGTGGCTAGTTTTTTCAGAATTGATTTATCCTAGAATTAATTGTATAAATCATAGTCGTAAGATAGTATTGGACCACAGTTTACTGAAATGGTTTATCCATTATTTTTATTGCGTGAAATCCACATTTGTTACCCATACTTCAGTTGATTCAATTGATAACGATTTTCCTTTACTTTATTACAACTCATCCTACTTAAAAAGTCAAAACCATTCGGATCTTGTTTGCTTTGAAAACAAACATTTCTTTCTACCGGTTTCAATCGAACAGGATGCTGCAATTAGTATACCAAGGAGTCCGTTTGGTTCATTCTTCGTTAAGGACAGCACTAAAACGGATCAGTTTCCCAATTTCATTGATCAGGTAAGGCACGAGCTAAAAGACAGAAGTATATCCTCATTGAAGGTTATACATCCTGCGGCCATCTATGATCATTTCGTCACCGCAGATCATCTTTTGAATGCTGGATTTCAAAAAGACTTTGATGATATCAATCAATACATTCCATTAAAATCAGGGTGGTTAGAGGACATCCATGACATGCAAAAACGAAAGCTTGCTTCATTGAAAGACGAAGGTTTTTCCTTTCGAAAAATGGAATCGAGCGAACTGCAAGTGGCACATCAATTTGTTGAGGTCTGCCGATTGACACAGGAATTGTCAATCAATATTTCTTATGAACAATTAAAGGAATTGTCTGATCAAACCGGAGCTTATGACATCTTTGGCGTTTTCCGATCGGAAAAAATCTCAGCGCTATGCATCTCAGCACGAGTAACTGAAAAAACCGCCTATTACTATCTTCCGGCTACTAGTCCATTATTTCGATCCCAAAGCCCAATGGTGCTTTTGATAACCGGCATGGTGGAATACTATCAATCCCAGAGGTGTGATTATTTTGATTTAGGTGTCTCTTCAGTGGAGGGAAAACCACAAGAAAGCCTTCGCATTTTCAAGGAGAGAATGGGTGCCATTCAAGGTGAAAAATCTACACTTTCACTACAGATTTGAATAGCTCTTCAATTTTTTCAGTCCAGGCATGTGGTGAAAACCTTTCTTCTACTTCATTTCTTATTGTTTTCGGATCAAAAGCAGATCTGTTCTTAATCATCAAATTGATCTTCTCCGCCAGATCTTTCGAATTGGGTTCACATAAAAGGCCCAAATTGACCGACACAATCTCCTCAGGCCCACCACACTTTGTTGCTACCACTGGTTTTCCGCAGGACAATGCCTCCAACAACACATTGCCAAATGTTTCATAGGTACTTGGAAGGACCAGGAAGCTGCAATTATGAATTAGTTTTTTTACTTGCATTCTGTCTAGCTCACCGACAAATGAGATCTTATTCTCAATTCTCATTTCAGCAACCTGTGCTTGAAGTTTTTTCAAAAGAGAGCCATTTCCCACAATCGTCAGGGTACTACCGACATCTTTCATGGAATCAATAAGTATATCAAAGCCCTTTTCTAGTTCGAATCTTCCAATCGCTAATATTCCTTCTCCTTGATTTTCAGTAACAGGTAAAAAATCGGTATTCACGGGGTTCGGAATGACAGTTGCTTCCGGTATGTAGTGCTTCAATGATTCAAACTGAGACTTACTGGTTGTGGTCACCTTGTTCGCATCGTTGATACTCCTGAGAAACTCTCCTCGCATTTTTCCTACATCTCGCAAAAGGTTTTCAAACATGAAGCCTCCGAAACGTACATGCACCACATAAGGGATTTGATATTTTAGTGAGAGATGATTCCCAATTAGTGCTCCCGGGAACGATGCCTGCACCCATAGAATATCAGGAGCGCCATATTGCGCTATGGATTTGTCAAAATTTTTCTTTGATGATTTGATGAGATTCGCCAGGTTTCCTCTTTTAATCTTTTTGGTCCAGGATAAAGCTGGTTGATAGTAGTGTGTGAGATTAGATGAAACTTGATTGATTGATGGTTTGTCCCGTATATTGTTAAGTATCTTTTTAAGATTGAAAAAATGATCTTTGGCCCAAAGTAATTTCCTCGAATCGCCCTGACCCCAGGTGCTAACACCAATCTGCCAATCTGGTCTTTCTTTAGCTAAAAACTCCAGCTGTTCTTTTATAAAAATCCCGTAATGAGGCTTTGTTTTTGAGGGGAACCAGGAAGGGATCACGAATACTTTCATCACTAGTGATTCACTCCATTAAAAAGTTTAAACTTGTTGCTCTCAAATCTGCAAACATGCATCAGCCCCTGGTTTCAGTTATTTGTTTGTGCCACAATCATAACGAATTTGTGGAAGAGTCCATTCAGTCGGTTCTGGAGCAGGATTACCCATCGATTGAATTAATTGTGGTTGATGACGGAAGTACTGATGGAAGCAAAGAGACAATTAAATCCGTGCTGGCGGAAACTGCTATCAAGTTCATTTCAATTCCCACCACCATCGGTAATTGTAAAGCATTCAATGCAGGGTTTCGAGAAAGTTCCGGTGAATATGTGATAGACCTTGCCAGCGATGATCTGCTGCTGCCGACAAGAATTTCCGAAGGGATACGGGCGT
>JANQST010000446.1 GCA_028279155.1 Cyclobacteriaceae bacterium | reverse complement strand
AAGTTGTAAAAAAGGATGATGGGAATGATGAATTTAAGATCATTGATATAAAAGCAACCCAGAAACCAACAGGTTTTCATAAGATACAAGTTGCATATTACAGCCTAATTCTAGAACGAATGTTAAAAGCTCTAGCAATGGAAAAATCCGTTTCTCCGGTGGGAGCCATTTGGCACGCTCAATTAGTTTCAGGATTAAGTTCCGTTAAATGGATTGAGTCTGAATTCGTATTGAAGGGATACCAGACTCAGGTATTAAATTTTCTACAGCAAACCGCTCACAAGGTGGCGGATCTCAAAGTGGATGGTGAGATTGATGAAACTCCATTCCGTATTTACTTTAAGTGTGAGCAGTGCGAATTTATTTCACATTGTCAAAAGACTATAGGAAAACACCTTAATCCATCGGATTGGGATCTTTCAGCAGTTCCTGGTATGACCTCAGAAACAAAGCGAAATCTTAAAAATCTAGCAATACACACTGTGGGTGATCTTGCTAGATCAACTAATGTTCATTTACGTCCCAATGTAAACTGGAATCTTCGTAAAAATGGAGATGTTTTTACTAAGCGAGCTCAATCTATCTGTGAGAATAAGGTCATGCGTTTACCTAATCGATATACGTATTTGATGCCTGACAATTTTCAACTTGGCATTTTTTTAACTCTGGATCATGATCCAATTGAGGGACGTCTTTCGACTATTGGACTTTTGGAAAAATTTGAGGACAAATCCGAGTATACGATTGAGGTAATAACCGAAAAGGGTGAAAAAGCTGAGAGGAATGCAATTCAGAAAGTGCTCTCTCATGTGGTTAAAATTCTTACAGAAGTCGATGAGCATAACTTGACCTCCCTAAACAATCCTATAGTTGCCCACATCTTCTTTTATGAACCGTCAGAAATAAAGGACTTGCAAGAGGCTCTCGGTCGTCATCTCAGTGATTCTGGTATTCGCACAGGACTTCTCAATATTTTGCGTATGTTTCCTCCTGAAGATTTCCCAATTGAACCTGAATACAAGGGGAGACAAAACTTACCTGGAACAGCACTTCGTAGTGTGATTGAAAGTCTTTATGCCCTACCTGTGAAGGTCAGCCATGACTTAAGAACGGTTACCAAATCCTTAACAAAAACTTCTAAGCCATTAGCAAACCCTTATGTTCAAAAAGCAGCGTTTAAGAACTCTTTTTCCTCCCGCTTAAAAATAGATATTTGTAGTGCCTTAAAAAATGATGAATTTCCTGAGTCCGATGTGATTGCGGATATAAAATCGCGCCTGTTATCGATCTCATCACTTGCTAATTGGTTAGTTGAGGAAAATAAAAACTCGGAAAACTTTCTTCGTCTGAAGAAACCGCCATTTAGATGGCAAACGACCTTTGATCCACTTGATGTCCATAATCTTGATCTTCTGCTTGCACAAGAGTTGATTGAAAGTCGAACCAGAGAATTGGAAACATTGACGGCCTTGGCGATTCCATGGCAGCAAAGACGTGATCAATTAAAGTGTTTTGCTCAGTTGCGTTTATTGAACCAAGAACCATCGCCGTCTAAATGGGCTCATACTAGATTACGATTTGAAGTTCCGAACGAAAGCGTCATGGCGGAACTTAAACCTGGTGATTTCGGACTGATTCTTACTGATGATGATCCAAATCTTCGCCTTGATCCTGTTGCTTGGCAAAACGTTTTTGTTGATCTTATTGATATTCAAGAACAAGTTGATTCGATTCAATTAATCATAGATTTTCGCAAAAAAGGACCGGTGTGGAATTCTCTAAAACAAAATACTCCCACAAATGGATGGTTTCTTGATCAAGCTTTTATTGACATTAACGGTCTCAAGATGAACGCTTTTCTTACTTACTTAGGTTCTTAGGATTAGAGGAAACAACAAATGAACGGAGTAAAAGAAGAAATACTGAAATTTTTGGATAATCCGATAGGTTTCTCCACCGATATTTCCCCGACTTTAGAGACTGTTTGGATGAACGGTCTAAATAGTTTCATTGCTCCTATTCTTGCCAAATCTAAACCGAAGATTACTTTGATGCCCGCTCAAATGAGAGCTTGGTCTGAATTGTCCCAATTGCGAATGGGGTTGATTCTCGGTCCCCCCGGAACTGGAAAAACATTTACTTTGGCATGTATGGCGGCGGGTTATCTATACGCCCGAAAAAAATCTGGTTTACCTTGTAGAATCCTTATTACCGGATTTACAAGAGAATCGATGGGCAATCTTGTTGATAAAATCGCCTTATTTGCCCCCGAATTTGGTTTTAATGTGCCGTTCGCTTTTGTAGGAAACCCACCAGGAAGTAAACTCATCCCCCCCACGGAAATTCAAACACTTGGAAATAATGAATCAATACGGAAATCTTGGAATCTTCTTCGCACTAACGACCATGTGATTACTGCCTACACGAACTGGGGATTGTCAAAATTATTTAACAAAGGTCGTTCGATGAGTGGAGCTTCATTCTTTAAATGTGATGGTAAAACTGCCCGAATTTTTGATCTCATTCTTATAGATGAAGCGTCGCAAATGCTTGTAAGTCAAGGGTTGATGGCATTAAGTGGGCTAGCAGAAAAGGGGAGAATAATTGTTGCTGGGGATGATAACCAACTAACCCCTGTTCGAAATACTACTGAGATAAAGGTTGCAGATGGTCGCAAACTCGGATCATCTCTGTACTCATTCTTAAAGAGTGCGAACGTGAAAGAATTTGCTCTAGACAAAACCTTTCGTCTAAACGATCCATTGATTGAATTTCCACGTGAGCATGTTTATGGTGCAGAATACTCTTCCGCAAATCCTCATCGTCAACTAAAGCTTTCAAAGGATTGGTATCGAGGTTTGAGTGAATGGGAGAAAGCAAGCCTCAATCCTGAGTTTCCTGTAACTGTCCTCGTTCACGATGGGCCTCAGAGTGGAACCGAAAATCCTTTTGAAAGACATTTAATCAAGCGTCTTGTAGCCCTCTTTTCTGAAAGAATGGTCCCGCAAACTGACGATTCTATCCTTGATGAAACTACTTTTTGGAGTGAAAATCTAGCTGTTGTTACGCCCCATAGACTGCAAAATGCGGTTTTGCGTGACGAATTAAGTTCCCTACCATTTGGAAATAATGCTTTTGTTGATACTGTTGACCGGATTCAGGGACGGGAACGAGATGCTGTTATTGCCGCCTATACTGTTGCCGACCCTGAATTCGCGAATCAAAACGCTGATTTTATATTTAGTCCCAACAGATTGAATGTTGTCGCTACCCGATCCCGTTCCAAGTTGATTTTGTTGGTAAGTCGGCATCTTCTTGAGGTGATGCCGAAAGATGACGACTTACTCGAAAACGCATTTTTACTGAGAGAATTCATATATGAATGTGATCTTGCTGACACATTTAGCCTTGAGGATTCGGACGGAGAGCATTATGAAACTGAAATTCGGGTTCGTACATTTGATCAATTAAAAACTTCAAAAATTCCAAAAGCAATGTTTGGATCAAAGGAAAAGTTAAAAACATCACATATGGATGAAGAAATGATTAAGAGTAAAAGAGGTCGGATCATTCGTGTCAGGTTTGAGGACATTCAAGTAGCGAATGAAGAGATTAGAAATCGACTAAATCTACCTGATAGGAGATCCTATTCTGGTCAATCCTATTGGTACCTGGTTTCAACAGGTGCACTCGCCATACTTAGGAGCACTCCCAAGGGGGATAATTTATGCCCTCCTCATCAAAAAAAGGATGGTCTCTCAAAACTAAGATTTGATGATGTGATTCGTCTTAAACTCGAGAAGTCCAACATATCTCTGATCACTCGATTAGAAGAGCGGGTCTTTATGAAGCGTGCTATCGAAAAAGAGTTTAAGGATGATTCTGACCGGGTTGAACAAATAAAACATGACCTTTTCGTTTGGCGAGACGCCCTTTTAGAACTTGATCGCAGAGGAATTAATTTGGCATCTGATATAAAGTCAATTCAACCAGAAAATTTTGTGAACAGCAGAGTTTTTGAAACGCTCAAGCGATTGCAGATCGAATATAATCAACAAAAGAGCCGTTCGGGTAAACTATCCTTTGAAAACGCCACTTACGAGTATTTAAAGAGGGATTTTTTACAAAAAGCAAACGTTGTGGTTATGGAAGGATTTACATTTCTAACTCCACTCCAAAACCAATTTATTGAAGCCTGTCTTCGGAATGGTACAGATGTTTACTTTATACATCCCTATGTTGAGAAACAAAGGCGTGGATTCGCTATTTTTGATCGAACATATGATGATTTAATGAAGGCGGAAAATAGCACGGAGATTTTGATACCTGAACCCAATCCACCCAAAAAATTAACCTCGCTTGCATATCTGCAAAGGAATCTGTTTCTAAATCTGGGTGAGAGGAAA
>JANQST010000541.1 GCA_028279155.1 Cyclobacteriaceae bacterium | reverse complement strand
TGTTCTGATAATACTTAATTTGTTCATTCATGTGATTGAGTCATTTGTTTCTACAAATGACCTCTGAATGCATTTTTTAATGAAGCAAAAAGGATGAGTGTTCTTTGATGTTAGTATGAAATTGATTCATCCAAGCCTATGTTTATCTTGATGACTACTCATACTTCAAAGACTCAACCGGATTGGCATACACAGCCCTTCTAACCATCACGAATATTGTCAAGAACGCTGCTGCCAAAATGATGATTACCCCAAGAGAGATATTGAAAACTGAGACTTCCGGCGCAGAGTAGACTTTGCTTGTCCACAAATCATTGATTTTCCAAGCCAACGGAGTGGCCACAGCTACTGCAAAGAATATGACAATCAAAAAATCTTTTGATAGTAGCAGCATTAAGGAAGATAGATTGGACCCCAGAACTTTACGTATCCCAATTTCTTTGACTTTCAATTGAACGTGATGCACCACCATACTGAATTGTCCAAGACATGCAATCACAATAGCTATAAATGATACCAGACCAATCATGTGGACCAACTCCTCAAATTCGTCATCAATGTCTGAAATGGTGTACTCATACGTTTCATACTCAAGTGGATGAATCGTATCGAATGTTTTCCAAACGTCTTCAATAGCCACAATGGCCTCTGGCTCAGCTACATTCCTTGTTTTAATATTGATTGAGTTTAGCTTTTGAGGATCATAATTCATAACCAGAGGTCCACTTTCAAGAAATACATATTTATAATTGAAATCTCTAACTACCCCAATAATTCTACCTTTAGAGGTCAACCTGGAAGTGTCGCTTTCATGAATCACATCGATCGTTTGATCAATTGCCTCCTCTGCAGTTGAAAATCCATACGCTAGCAGTGCTTTCTCATTGAGAATAAGCATGTTTACCTCATCACTTTTAACATTAGGGAAATAATTCCTTCCAGCAAGTAGTTCCAGGCCCAGGTTTTCAATAGCATATGGGTCTATTGATAGCATGGATGACTTAGTTTCATCTTCACTTACATTTTTATTGACAACCAGAATATCATCAAAGAATGAGACAATTGGAAGGTTGGAAACTGCCGAAACACCTACGATTTCACTTCTCCGCAACAATTCATTTCTAAATGCTTCGTAGGGAACATCTTTTGACATTGGGACATTTATCACATTCTGATGAGTGAACCCATAGTTGGTATTGGCATAAATCTGCGTTTGCTGATAAAGTATGATTGTGGTGATTATGAAAACTACAGAGAATGCATATTGAAAAAACACCAGAATTTTTCGAAATAGAAAGGATGGAGATTTCCCCGCATTTCCAGTTCCTTTAAGGACGTTCAGTGATTTGAATGAGGAGAGATACAGTGCCGGGTACAAACCAGCAACCAAACCAATAACCACTGAGAAAGCTACGAATACAAGGTAAACCGAGAGGTTGGTATTGAAATTCATAGTTATTGCACCATTGATGTCTCTCAGAATCTTGAGGTCATTGAAAATGGGTACTAACATCTGAAGCATCAAGTAAGCAACCACCAATGAACAAAACATAATCAATTGAGCTTCTATCAAAAACTGAAGCACTATCTGTCCTTTTCCAGCTCCAATTACTTTGCGCACCCCTACTTCTTTCGCACGCTTCATTCCCCGAGCTATGGATAGGTTCATGTAGTTGAAACTTGCGGAAAGCATCAATATTGTACAGAGAATAATAAAGAAGTAAGCAACAAAAGCTGGCGTGGTAACTCCAATTTCATTTTCAATCAACGCAAATAAATTAATCTCGTCAAGACGTTGGAGGTTGAAATTGTGAAGTGCGGCGGTTTCCTCCGTGAATTTGGAATCAAGATTTTCAAAAAAAGTTACAAGTGTTTCCGGTGATCTCCCTTCTGCTATTTTTACATAGTTATAGAAATATTTATAACCTACTTCCCACTCAGTGAGCAGTATGTTATTGATATCAACATCTATAAAAGCCTGATTCGGCAGAAGCAAGTCAAATTGAATGTGAGAATTTCTGGAATCATCATCAATAATTCCTCCAACTGAATAGGTTCCCAAATCATTGACTGAAACCAATTTGCCAATGGGTTCTTCATTTCCAAATAATTTGGTAGCCAGCCTTTTTGTCAGAATTATACTATTGGCATCCTGCAGAGCTTCCCGTTCATTTCCCAGCAGCAATTCAAAATCAAAAAAATTTAAAAAATTTGGTGAAACAAACAAGCCATTAAAAGAGAAAACATTATCCTCATATTTTACACTACCGCCACCTTTAATGATCTGAGAGGCATCTTCAACTGCATCAACATTAAACTGAAGAACTTGTTTAATCTCATATGGTGATGTAGCATAGGTATAAACTCTATTCTTAACTTCATCCTTATATTCAGTAACAACCCTATAAATGCGTTCCGCATTCGGATTGTGTTCATCCATTCTGTCCTGATCTAGCAGAAAAAGGATGATGACCATGCTTATTGCCATACTAATGGTCAAACCAAAAATGTTAATTCCTGAGTATTCTTTTTGCTTAATCAGATTACGAAGAGCAATCTTGAAATTATTCTTTATCATACCGTAGTTGTTGAGTTTTTGAGTTCCTTCTAATGGTCTGGTGAGTACCGGGCGCAAAAGCTTCAGCACTTCCCATGAATATTTTCTTCTTGCTTTTTTGATAGAGTACACTTCCAAATTGTCCTGGAAGATCTCTTCCATATCTCCCTCTATTTCCTCGAGATAATCTTTTTTGACAAAAAACCTAAGTACCAATAGTGGCCATTTCGGAGGGTATGCTTGAAACATTTTTTTCATTCGCTACTTAGTGTTTCAACAGGATTGATAGTTACGGCTTTCGCTATCTGGAAAAAAGAAGCAAGTGCAGCTACAATGAAAGTTAGCAACCCGCCAATGATAAACATCCAAACAGTCAGGTTAATTCGATAAACAAAATCCTGAAGCCAGGCATCCATGAAGTAGTAAGCAATTGGAGTAGCGACTAAAAATGCCAGGCCAATCAATAGAGTGAATTCCTTAGAAAAGAAAATGACTATCTGAGAAACAGATGCTCCAAGTATTTTTCTTATTCCCACCTCTTTGGTTTTACGCAGCGTAATGAACGACATCAGACTGAAAAGACCAAGACTTCCAATAATTACAACCAGGATTGAAAAAATAGTAAAGCCTTTAAGAATGAGTTGCTCGAATGCATATTCCCGCTCAATAGAATCATCAAGAAACCCGTAGTTGTAAACAGAAGTTGGAAAAGAAGCTTTCCAGATTTCTTCAAGTTTTATTAGTGTAGGAGGATTGATCTCCGATGACCGAATGAATGCAAAATCCTGAATGTATTCCCAATTGATAAGGATAACAGGCGAAATCTCCCGCTGAAGTGAATTGTTATGAAAGTCCTTCATCACACCAACTATCGTAGCCTCTCCCTCATTGATCATCAATTTCTTACCCAGGGCTTCCTCTACTGTCCAATTCAACGTTTTCAATACTGTTTCATTCACAATGAATTCATCAAACCTTCGCTTGTTTTCTCTGAAATTTCTACCAGCAATTAGTTCCAGATCAAAGAAGTCGAGGTAATTAGGATCTCCAACTTTCATCTCGGCATGAAATCCTTCCGCTTCTGACTGGTGTGGCAATCGAAAGGTAGTGCCAAGCTGACGTCCATCAATGGCCATTGGTGGTCCTGATCCGAAAGCAACTGTTTCAAACTTGCTGTCGGTCTCCAGACTGGATTTAAACACTTCCAACGCTTTGAAATTTGGGATTGAAGTAATCAATACGGCATCAGAAGTGAAACCCAGGTTCTGATTCTTAAAGAACTGCATCTGACTGCTTACAATAATCGAAGCAATGATGAATACTTGAACAATAGAAAACTGAAAGGTGGTCAGTGATTTTCTCAGTCGCGTTCCTTTAAAGGAAATTTCATTTTTTAGTGCTTGAATCGGCCGATAAGATGATAGGACTAGCGCAGGATAAATGGTTGAGAGCACAACAGTCAGTAGCCCGGCAATCAGGACAAGTCCTCCATCATTCCAGGTAAGCGTTAATTTCAAATGAACGATGGCCAACGCTTGATTCAAAAAGTCTATCACCAATTGTGCTGCCAGGATAGATAATCCTAATGTTATAGCTACCAGAATCAAATTCTCGAAAATGAATTGTTTGATCAGGTTTGCTCGAGAGCTGCCAATTGCTTTCCTGATCCCAACTTCTTTCGACCTCAATCCTGCTCTCGCTGTGACAAGGTTTACAAAATTTACAATGGCGATGATCAGGGTAAACACACCAACAAACATCGCTGCACTCAGAATGGTCTTCGACATTGAGTAACTTCCCACGCTGCTAACATAAGTGGGGTCTGTATGAATCGATTTTATGGGTTGTAAATAATAGTTGATTCGCTCATCATCTTCAGGATCCAGGTACTTCTGTTTCCATGGAATCAGATCATCTTCAACAGCTTCAACGGATCCGTTTTGAGGCAATACAACGAATGTCGATCCCTGGTAATTACCCGACCAATTATTTGCGAAATAAGTATTGTGAAGCTTGAAGAATTGATAAGGAATCAAAATTTCGTAACGTAAATTCGAATTTCCCGGAGCATCTTTGACAACTCCTGTTACTATAAGCTCATCCTTGGCATTAAGCATAATTGATTTACCGTATGCATCGGGAACTTCACCAAAGTACAACTTTGCTACACTTTCTGTCAGAATCACTGAGTTGTATTCACTAAGTGCTGATGCCGGATCACCTTGGATCCATTCCAGATCAAAAACTTTGGGATAGTCCGAATCAACAAAAAGGACAAAATCATTTTCAAACAAACGGAGGTTACCCGTCTCGTCCTCCACACTAAAAACACGATCGAACGGGCCCGCAGCCTGGGTTACCAGCTCGACATTTCGAAAGTCTTCTCTAATCGCTGCAGCCAATGGATACGCCGTTG
>JANQST010000530.1 GCA_028279155.1 Cyclobacteriaceae bacterium | reverse complement strand
ACAAGAAAAATCAGATTGGAAACTTCCATTGTTCAAAAATACGCATTTTTACTAAAAAAATTAGTTTTTTGTTCATCTGGATAACTCTCTGAGATATGCCTGAATGGTATTTTCAAGCCCCAGGTAAATGGCATCACAAAAGAGCGCATGCCCTATAGAAACCTCGGCAATGTAAGGAAGTGTGTTCACCAGGTAGTTGAGATTGTGAAGGTCCAGATCGTGTCCTGCATTGATTCCAAGCCCTAACTCATTTGCGTGATCAGAAGCTGTTTTATAATCAGCAATCGAATTCTCAGGTCCGTTGTGATACGCTGATGCATACATTTCCGTATAAAGCTCCACTCGATCAGTTCCACACTTTTTTGCTCCATCCATCATAGCTTTTTCAGGTTCAATGAAAATGGATGTTCTAACACCCCAGTTTTTCAGCCGATCAATCGTTTTCACTAGAAACTCCTCATTTTCAATTGTGTCCCAACCGGCATTGGATGTAAGCACATCCGGAGGGTCAGGAACGAGTGTTGCCTGCGTAGGCCGTACCTCTTCAATTATTTTCATGAATCGCTCGTCGGGATATCCTTCAATGTTGAATTCAGTCGTAACAATTTCCTTGACCTCATAAACATCTTTCCTGGTAATGTGCCGCTCGTCTGGCCGTGGATGGACAGTGACTCCCTGTGCCCCAAATCGTTCACAATCCTGTGCGACTTTAACCACATTCGGGTTTTCTCCACCTCTTGCATTCCTGAGCGTAGCGACTTTATTGATGTTTACACTAAGTTTGGTCATTATATAGGAATGTTTTAAGTGTAAAAATTGTTCATTCAAAACTAACGAATACTAAATCATCATGGCAACAATTACAGCTGGTGGAAACACAATCAATACCATTGGAGATCTTCCTGAAGTGGGAAGCCAAGCTCCGGATTTCAAACTTGTTAAACCTGATCTCTCAGAGGTTACTCTTGCAAGCTATCACGGACAAAAAGTTATTCTAAACATTTACCCAAGCGTCGATACGGGAACATGTGCAATGTCAACGGTCAGGTTCAACAAAGATGCCAGCGAGCTTGAAAACACACGAATCGTGTGTGTCTCTAAAGATTTGCCCTTTGCTTTTGCTCGCTATTGTGCAGCCGAAGGGATCGAAAACATTGATACTTTGTCCAGCTACCGCGATGGCGGAAATTTTGGGAAAGATTATGGTGTTGAGCTCGTCGATGGAATGATTAAGGGTCTAAATGCGCGTGCAGTTGTAATCATTGATGAAGAGGGGAAAGTCGCGTACACTCAATTGGTTCCGGAAATCACACATGAACCTGATTACGAAAAAGTTTTAGCTGAACTATAAAAAAGAGGCTAACAATTTTTCCAAATACTTGTTGAATGCTTGGGCTGCCAAGCAACTCATTTTATTATTTCTGCATTAAGTAGGTAATAAATTTTGCATTGAATTGAAACCAATTGAAGATTGGCACGTCTTTGGTTGGGGTTATTTCAATTCCCACTGTACTAACTCAAAAATTAAGGACTAATTTGAAACGCTACATCACCCTCCTAACAGTTCTTGCGTGCCTATTTTCCAACGCGCAAGAAAAATTCACAATTAATGGATATGTAAAAGATGCCGCTAACGGGGAAGCCCTCATTGGCGCTACAGTTTTAGTTAAGGAAATCAATGGCGGGAACATCACCAACGTCTATGGATTCTATTCCATTACGGTTCCTCCAGGTGATTACACAATAGAGTACCGCTATATTGGTTTCCTGGCTCAAACGCAACAAATAACGCTTTCCAGCAATCAACGAATCGATGTAGAACTTGCCGAAGAAGGTGTTCAACTGGCTGAGGTAGTAGTAACAGCCGAGCCAGAAGATGAGAATGTTTCTTCTGTCGAGATGAGTGTTTCCAAGATGGACATTAAGACCATAAATAAAATTCCATCTTTTCTCGGAGAAGTCGACGTAATCAAAAGTATCCAGCTTCTTCCAGGTGTAACCAGCGTTGGTGAAGGTGCTTCAGGATTCAATGTTCGTGGTGGAAGTGTAGGACAAAATTTGGTTCTACTCGATGAAGCTCCGGTTTACAACTCCTCCCACATGTTGGGATTCTTCTCGGTGTTCAACCCGGACGCGGTAAAAGATGTGAAGCTTTATAAAGGTGGAATCCCAGCTCGATTCGGTGGTCGACTTTCCTCCGTGCTTGACATCCGGATGAAAGAAGGAAACAACAAGAAATACGAAGTGAATGGAGGGATTGGAACCATCTTTAGCCGGTTGGCAATTGAAGGCCCAATCAAAAAAGAGAAAGCTTCTTTCATCATAGCTGGAAGGAGGTCTTATATTGATATTCTGGCACGGCCATTCACTAACGCATTTGACAATGGTGCGGGGCTTTACTTTTACGACCTCACGACCAAGGCGAACTACAATATTTCTGATAAAGATCGAATTTATCTCTCAGGATATTTTGGTCGTGATGTTTTCAATTTTGACGATCGTCAAGGAATAAACTGGGGAAGCAAAACGGCTACCTTCCGTTGGAATCACCTTTTCAATGATCGTATTTTCTCCAACCTCACATTCTATTTGAGCGATTATGATTATGAATTAGCTTTTGGAGAGAATGATCGCGACAAATTTGAGTGGACATCCAACATCACGACCTATGATATAAAGCCAGAGCTTACCTATTTCATCAACACAAAAAATGAACTTACATTCGGGGGAGAGGCATTATTGTACCGATTTGCTCCGGCAGACGCACTTGGTTTTAGTGATGGAGAAATTGTAGAGTTCAACTTGCCACACAAGAGAGCAGCGGAATATGGATTGTATGTAGGTAATCAACAAACAGTCAGTGAAAAGCTAACGCTTCAATATGGTGCCAGACTTTCAGGTTTTACTTACCTGGGCCCAGGATCTTTCTACACATTTAATGATACCATTCCCGGCCTAAGAAGATCGGCCGTTGATGTGCAGCGAGCAGATAAGTGGGAGCCGATTGAGAGCTACTGGAATCTTGAACCAAGATTCTCAGCCAAATATCAGCTTACCCCGACTTCATCTGTTAAGGCTAGCTTCAACCGAACAGCTCAATACATCCACCTGGTTTCGAATACTACGGCATCAAATCCGTTGGATATTTGGACTCCGAGCACTAACAACATTAAGCCTCAAACCGGAATCCAATGGGCAGCTGGCTATTTCCGGAATTTCAGAGATAATGATTATGAATTTTCAGTTGAGGCATATTATAAGAGATCTCAAAACCAGATCGACTACATCGATGGAGCCGAGCTATTTATTAATGAGCTCATAGAAGGCGATGTGTTAGCCGGCGATGGTAGAGCTTATGGAATGGAGATTTTTCTCAAGAAAAATGAAGGAAGATTCAATGGTTGGTTAAGTTATACGCTTGGTAGAACAGAGTTGAAAATTGATGGTATCAATTTCCTCGATGATTTACAAAACAGGGAAGGTAATTGGTATCCGGCCAGGTATGATCAGTTGCATAATTTTAAGGTGGCAGGATTTTATGAAATCAATAATCGAATTTCATTGTCTGCAAACTTCACTTACCTGACAGGAACTCCAACGACATTTCCAACTCACAGATATCAAATCGAATATTTAACCATTCCTGAAAACTCGGCCAATACTCGAAATAATTTGAGAATTCCGGATTATCACCGACTGGATCTTTCTCTAACAATTCTAGGCAAGGCGATCAACAAAAGAGGAAAGGTTCGGAAAAATCGAGATACCCTTGTGATCACTGTATACAATGTTTATAACCGCAAGAATCCGTTTTCCATCTATTTCTCCCAGGGAGATGACCGATTTGCGATGGACGAAGCTGTTGTGACCAGAGCCAACCAGGTTTCCATACTAGGAGCCTTTGTACCATCAGTAACCTACAATTTCAAGTTTTAAGACATGAAGAATTTTATCAAACTATTTGTCATTTTATTAGTCGTTGCCTGTGAGCAAGAAATCACCACAGGCTTACCAGAAAGTGAACCATTGGTCGCATTTGATGCATGGTTGTATCATTCTGCGACTCCTCAAACCATAGATATCTATACTACTAACACGTATTTTGATAGCTCTGAGCCCGTTGGAATTGGAGGCGCAACCGTTTCCATCACCAACGTGGACGACCCAGCTGAAAGCTATTCTTTCGTTGAAGGTGCAAATGGACAATACACCTGGACACCTGCAACACCTACAGAAACATTTGGAATCATCGGGGGAGTTTATTCATTGATAATAAATATTGACGGTACCACATACGAATCATTAACTGATTTGAGCCCAGTGCCATCCATCGACAGCATTTATTGGAGGTTTGATGAGGAGGACGCCTTTACTGATGACTCCTATTTTGCAAATTTCTGGGCGCGTGATTTGGAAGGAAAGGGTGATACTTACTGGATTAAATCCTGGAAAAATGGAGAGCTACTAAACAAACCTGACGAAATCAACATTGCTTACGATGCTGCCTTTTCAGAAGATGGTGATGCGGATGGACTGTTCTTTATCCAGCCGATTCGGGAATTAATCAACCCTTTTGAATTCGATGATCAAGATGTTCTGATAAACCCGTTTGAGCCAGGAGATTCCATCTTTGTTGAGTTGAACTCCATCTCACAGGATGCTTTCTTTTTCTTACAGCAAGTGCAGATACAAACAGCTCGTGAAGGCGGTTTTGGTGAGTTATTCGCAGTTCCATTGGCGAATATTCAATCCAATATTTTTTCAGATAACCCGAACGAAAAGGTGGTCGGGTTTTTCAATATTTCCGCAACTTCTTCTTTAGGAAAACTGTTCACTGAGGATGACATTCGGATCATTGAAGAATAGCACATTTGACACTCCTAACGAAATGTTAATCTGAGTTGGTCTTTTGAAATACTAGTCCACACTAAATATTATTGCCAAATACTCTTGTTATTTGGTGCGAACACTGATTCTACTACTGACTGTACTTATCCTCTCATGTTCTGAACAGCATGATGATCTGATTTTCAGTTATTTCCCGGAAAAAACCCTTCTTGATGAGGGAGTGGTTAACAAGTACTATGAACATTTCTATCCTAAGGAAACCACACGAAAAGCTCGAACGAATATCAGCTACGCACTCACACAAAGAAAATCAGCTAATAGGTTTTCGGTCAAATGGTATAATGCAGGATTTGAGCTTACAGAAATAAATGAATTTCGGGTTGAGGATGGAGTAGTATTCCTAGATAGTAGCATTTCCTTTTATGGTTTTGCTAATCTGGATACAATGATTTCTAAGATTTCGAGTCCGGTCTATGAAGATTGGAACAATCAAAAAAGTGATCAAAGTCTTATTGAACTCATGGACTTTGATGGAGATAAGTATGAAGTTGTGCGTCTTCAAAAAAGGACTATTGATAGTACAATTTTGAACAAACCAGCCAAGGTCTTCATCGGAAATCGCAATCTAAAATCTATCAGGCGTGACACAACCTTCCAATACAAATATGCATTTACCTACGTCCAGGGAATTGGACTGTACAACTCCCTTTCTACACGTCCCAATGGAAGGTCGGTAACAGAATTGGTTGAACAAATGCCGGTTTCAGCTTTTAAGGAAATGAGTCGTCATCAGAAAAAAAGAGTCGCCTACATTGATCCGGTAAATACACTGGATGATGCAATTTATTTTGAACTCTGCGGTCACGAAAATGCGATTGTTGACTACTACAACTCAAGCCCTGATGTGAGGTATGCTGATGGTAAAGGAGAAATGAAAAAAATTATTCGAGGAAAGCTGGAACGAGAAAAACTTCATGGAGAGTCTGGCTATCTAACGTTTCGGTTTGTTGTCAACTGTAAGGGAGAGACCGGACGTTATGTGCTAGAACAATCAGACCTAAATTATCAGAAAAAACAATTCTCGAGTGAAACAATAGATCACTTATATCAAATTACAAATGATCTAAAACGATGGCAACCTGCTGTGATCCGAGACAAGGGGCAAGATGCTTATGTTTATTTGACATACAAACTTCAAAATGGTGTAGTAACTGATGTCCTACCTTAAGATCATAGTTCCAATTACCATTTTGGCCATTTCATGTCAGCAAAGAGAATGGTACAGTAAGGAAATACCTGAAGAAAACAAGAAACAACTTGCATCTCAGCTTTTGGGCGGGGCTGGCTATTACTATCAAGGATCCGTCCCCGAACAATTGCTACTGGAAGAAGCGCAAAGTTTTGATACTGAAAATGCAGCAATTTGGCGTGAACGAGGTGTTGCCTGGCTGAAAAGAGGTTTTGGCGCTGAGATGTTTCCTTATTACCAAAGAGCTGTCGAGCTTGACCCGGAGAAGTGGTGCGGAATGCGGGGGTATATCTACCTCTATTTCTACAGGGATTATGGGAGAGCATTGGCAGATTTTGATGCAACTGATACCCTCACCGTTGATTTCGTTGATCATCCTCAAGGTCAAAGTGTGGATTACATGCGTGGCATTTGCTACTATGGCTTGACGGATTACAACAAGGCACTGGCTTATTTGAATAAGTACGTAGAAAGCGTGATTAAAAAAGAAGGTGAAAATTGGGTAGATGCTTATGCAGTCTTATATCGTGGATTGACATTCGAAAAGTTAGGACAAGACCATCGTGCTTTGAAGGAATTTGATCGAGTCAT
>JANQST010000504.1 GCA_028279155.1 Cyclobacteriaceae bacterium | reverse complement strand
AACAATCCCAGACCAGATGTTCCTATCCATACATTCCCGGCATTATCAGTTTCTACACTGTAAATAAATGCTTGCGCGAGTAAGGGATGATCAACCTGTTGTAGTCTTCCTTCATTCACAAAAGCCATCCCGCTCCGAGTTCCCACCCAAATTTTACCATCGGAATCTTCTTCGATTGAGGTGATCGATGTATTGAGTAGTTCTTCATCTAATTCCAAAAAAGTGAAATTCCCATCCTTATAATTGATCAATGCTCCATCATCTGATCCAATCCACAATCTACCACCTGCATCTTCTATGAGAGATCTGATACCATTTACGTTCATCAATTCCGGAAACAATTGAAAGTTTGTCCCATCGAATCGCAATAGTCCACCATAAGTCGCAATCCATTGGTAGCCATCCCTGGTTAATTCAATATCCAGAATACCATTATTGGGCAAACCATTATCAGTAGTCCAGACATCAATAATGTACTGAGTTAAGCGTTTGTTTGGATTTAGATCACCCTGCTGCTGTAACAGCCAGGCATTGGAAGTAGCAGAAAATGCAAACAATAAGGCACAACAAAACAGCTTAATCCCTCGGCTATGTTTTATTAATAATTTCAATTAGGTAGTAATTGAGCTCAAAATTATCAGTCTATTCTTTAAAATAAACACTAAATGTAGATCCTTGTCCAGGCTTACTTTTTACTTCTATTTTTCCTCCCATCGCCTCAATTTGATTTTTGGTGATGTACAATCCGAAACCACGAGAATCTTTGTTCTTATGAAAGGTCTCATACATTCTAAAAAGTTTGTCCGCATTTTTAACTAAATCGATACCTATCCCATTATCTGATATCTCAAGAATTACATAATCATATTCCCTTTTTGCATTGATCCAAATATGAGAAGTAGTTTTTGCTCTTTGATATTTAATTGCATTGCTTAGAAGATTGAGCAAAATACTGTCGAGGTAAGCGGGGATTACATTTACTTCTAAAGTTGAGGGAACCTCAATCGAAATTTCTATTGCAGCGCTAAGAATATCTCCACTTAATACTTTCAACGTATTGGTTATTTCTTTTTCAAGATTGCGCCTTTCGAGCGGCTTGTTCAGGTTTTGATTGATTGTAACAATTTCATTGAGGTTTTGAATGGTTTCCTCAAGCTTTAGAGTACTCGTCTTAAGCATATCGAACAACTTGGCTTCTTCTTTCTTTGATTTTTTACCTTCCATTAAATGCACAATCGAACTCAGATTGGCACTATGTGAGCGAATATTATGTGAGATGATATGCGCAAAGTTTTGGAGCTTCTTATTTTGATCTTCAGTTACATCAAGGAGCTTCTTCATCTCTCTCTGCTTTTCCAATTTCCCCGTAACGTCCCTCAGTATTCCATGGTGAAATGCTATTTTCCCATTCTCATCGTATTCGTAGTAGCTATGATCCTCCACCCAAATCTTTGAACCGTCTTTCCTTTTTAGTGGGTATTGATCTTCCTCATGAGCAGCCATGATCTTGCGATCTTCAATCTTAAAATACAATTGCGTTTTGATATCAATAGCTAGCAATTCCTCTACTGAATCGTACCCAAGCATTTCAACCATTGCAGAATTAACATCCACAAATTTTCCTTCCGGGGTGCTTTTATAAATACCATCGAGGGAGTTCTCAAAAAGAGTCCGGTACTTCCGCCCACTTTCCAACAATTTCATCTCCGCAATTTTCGATTCCGTAATATCTCGAACATAAATTCGGAGATGCTGAGAATCATCCATAATGATTGAAGATACATGCGCCTCTGCAGTGAAAATTGAGCCATCGGCTTTTACCAAACGCACATTGGGAATAAAAAACTGGATTCCTTCCGTTGCAGACTTACGGGCTTCCTCAATGATTTTTCTGTCCTCAGGAAAAACAAGTGCGAATGATGGTTGACCAAGAATTTCTTTTTCTGTTTTATATCCAAACAGATTAAGAAAAGTCCTGTTTACCTTAACTATTTTTTTAAAGTCATGGATGAATATTGCATAGGGAGAGTATTCAAAAAGATTTTCGAATTGCTCTTTTTGGGCAATTAGCGGAGGTTTAGGTGCTGGCATCCTTATAAATATAATCCATAAATGAGTGAGAAGAAAGTAGGCCTCTCTTTCATTTTGAACACCGATCTAATGAACTGTAAGGCTTAAAACTCCCTCCTACGACATCTAAGAAATTGATATACAGACTTCAAATCCAATAATTTCTATTGTAAATATCGTGGACTATCATTGCCATTATTTCTTAAATGAAATTGCAACTCGAAATGAACATTTCCTCAAAACTCCCTTCTTCTGGCCAAACCATTTTTTCAGTGATGTCCGCCCTGGCAACAGAGCATCAGGCCATAAATCTTGGTCAGGGATTTCCGGATTTTGACAGTGATCCCATCTTACGTGATTTAATCACAAAGTACCTGAACGACGGAAAGAATCAGTACTGTCCCATGCCCGGATTACTTGCTTTAAGGGAAACTCTGAGTAAAAAAATCGAACGTTGCTATGGGGCTAAGATTGACCCTACTACTCAACTTTGTGTTACAGCAGGTGCAACACAAGCACTATTCACAGCCATCAATGCTTTCGTGAACAAAGGAGATGAAGTAATCATCCTTGAACCTGCCTATGATTGCTATAAGCCTGAGGTTTTGATTGCAGGAGGTGTTCCAAGGCCTTATTCAATGACCTATCCGGATTATTCGATTGACTGGGATAAAATCTCAGATATGGTCAACGAAAAAACCCGGATGATTATCATCAATACTCCACACAACCCGAGCGGAACTTTGCTTGAAACAGAGGATTTGCAAGCGCTGGAACAAATAGTTAAAGGAAAAGACATTGTGGTATTGAGTGATGAAGTCTATGAACATCTCATTTATGACAAACAGGAACATCAAAGTGTTATGCGGTTTCCAACCTTGTTCGAGCAAAGCATTGCTGTTTTTTCTTTTGGCAAAACTCTCCATACCACCGGGTGGAAAATGGGCTATGTTGTTGGTCCTGAACAATTGATCAATGAATTCAAAAACATTCATCAATGGAATGTATTTTGTGTTAACTCGTTTCTTCAATTTGCTATTGCTGACTACCTAAGGGATCCATCAACGTATGAGCAGCTGCCTGACTTTTTTCAACAAAAAAGGGATCGACTCACAGAGTTATTGAAAGATGTTCCTATGGAACCACTTATTTCTAAGGGAACCTACTTTCAATTATATAACTATTCTGAAATAAGTGATGACGATGACGTAGCGTTTGCCAAGTATCTTACTAAGGAAATTGGAGTAGCAGCTATTCCTATGTCGCCCTTCTATTCGGAACAGATTAAGGATAAAACTGTAAGGCTATGTTTCGCAAAAAAAGATGAGACACTTGTTGCCGCAGCTGAACGCTTAGAGAAACTTGGTCGGCCTTAGAAACAAAAGGCTAGAACCGCCATCCAAGATTAATTCCAAGATCAACCGGATTGGTATCTAGTTCAACATCCCGATCCCCATCGTCCTCGGGATCATTCAAAATCTTGGCAACAAACTGGGAATAGGTTGTTGAAAACAGGAGCTCAACAAACATCTTCCCTTCGAAGAAATCACGCCTGGCTCCACCATGAATTCCAATCCCAAAACTGTTTTGAATTTCCAGGTCAAGAGGAGTCAATTCATTCGGGTGCGAAGGCCATTGATCCTGAGGGATATTCAAAAGATGTAGCTCCGAAAGCAGGTTGACTTCTTTTGTATAAAACGCAATTCCCGCGTGGCCTCCAAAAAATCCTCGCCAGGAACCCTGACCAAATATCAGATCATAGTTGAGGAATACAGGAATGAAGTTGAAATCATCGGAAGAATAGTTTCTGAATCCATCTGTATAGTCTTCCTTGTTTTCATAGGTGTAATTAGCATACCCGATACTTAATGATACTTCTGAGCCTTGATTGATTCGTTTTCCAATCTCCAGGGTGTAGCTCGGTGCATTTGCAAATTGGGTTCTAACAACTTTTCTGTTACCACGAATCAATTCAATTTCTCCTAATGGATTGCTTGCTCCAACGCCTGCTGAAACAAAATAAGATTTTATTTCTGATTCCTGAGCCAAAGAGGATAGATGGAAGCAAAGAATGATTGCCATTAAAGTGAGCAGCTTTTTCATTTCGATTGTAATTGTTACCATAAGTAGGCAAAAAGCAATCCAAACTAGTCAGAAACTCCTATTTAATCACACTTTTTTATTTAACTACTAAAAAGCCCAAAAACACTTATCGATGATTTTGAAAATTCTACCGATACAAAAAGTGATGTAGCCGAAAACATTTTCATATGATAATGTCTACGACTACATTCACCTAACAACAAAACCAAAACAAAAATTTAATTCGCTATGATTTTTCACATGGATTTAAAACAGAGAAGATTTTTTGTCAAAAGCATGTTTATCAGTGCTACACTGATTGGCATTTCGATGGTACTCGTTTCTGTAATGTGATCATAAGAGTTCAATCTCCGATTTTTGCTCTTTGCATCCAGAAATTAATCCAGCCTTTACCCCAATCCGGATAAAGCTCATTGGAAGGTTTATTTGCTTCATATTTCACTTTAGCAATTTCCAGCATTTGACCGCCTGCAAGTATGTACCCTGCATCTTGATTCCTTAGGCCATCACTGATTATACCTGTAGCTGACAACAAGTAGATTCGGGGATTTTCCATATCAAGCTGAATCGCTTTAGATAAGGCCTCACTATCCAGGTTTGAATACTTCATCCCATTTTCCCGATCTCCCTTAGACCAATATCCCCCAGCTCGTAAACCATAAATAAGAGACTGTAGCACATGAACATCTGATTGTTCTTTTGCAGATAAGCCATCCATAGCTACCACCTGATCCAGGTAATATTGTGCAGAGTCATAATACATCGGTGGGTTGTCGGATATCCTACCCGTTTGTGAGTAAGCAAAGGAAGTCCAGTAAGCCGGGATCCAGGAATTACTCTTGTCAGCCACTTCCTTGAAGAGCGTAATAGAAGCGATCATACCCGTTATGTCATTTGCATCCTGAAATGTCTGAATAGCTTTCGAAAGCTTTTTATCACTTGATTTTTGAGAGAAGCCTGCAAAGAATGAAATCAATAAGAAGAGAAGAAAAAACTTTTTCATAGTCTTAAAATTTTGAGAGTGAATAATTATATTACTCATACAAATATAAAAGTAATTATTTATTTGTTTTATATTTGTATGATTAATACAAGAAAATGAAAGGAACATTTTTAGGAGAACTAGAGGAATTGATCCTCTTAACAGCCGCTGCATTAAATGAAAATGCATATGGGGTAGCCATTGTTGCCGAGATAAAAAACACGACTGGCAGGGAAGTAAATATTGGAGCAATACATACTGTCCTCAGGAGATTAGAAGCTAAGGGATTCTTGAAATCCCGCTTGGGAGGTGCTACTACAGAGCGAGGTGGCAGAAGAAAACGTATCTATACCCCTACCCATGCCGGACAAGCCACATTGGATCAAGCGTATGAGATGAGAACATCACTGTATAAGCGAATTCGACCCTCTATGTCATGAAAAAACACCCTCCAAGTTGGCCTGGCAATTTTCTTAGGTGGTTTTGCAATCCTGATTTTTTGGAAGAGATCGAGGGTGATCTTCATGAGATCTTTCATGAGAAAACATCTACAAAAAGCATGGAATTCGCAAGGCGCACATTCATCCTGGATGTTCTCAAATTCTTCAGATGGTCAAACTTCAAAAAACCCAGAATCATGAAATACTCAATAAACAACGGACTATTGAAGCACAATGTAAAAATTACGTTTCGTGTTTTTAAAAAAAATGCACTCTTCACGGGAATCAACATTTCCGGGTTGGTTCTTGGAATTTGTGCATTTACTGTACTGTTTCTCTATTACATTCAGGAGACTAGCTATGAAAAAATTTTTCCGGAGCACGAACGAATATTCAGGATCGGAGTAAACCTTGTTGATGACGGCCAATTTACCGAATCGGCAAAGGCAGCCATCCCCTTAAGAAACATCCTCACAGAATCTATTTCTCAAGGCGCTGAGTTCACAAGAATGTTACCATGGCCTGGTTATGTTCATCGGGAGGTAAATAACAAATTCAAGGAAACAAATTTTGTTTTTGCAGATGAAAACATTTTCAATCTTTTCCCTTTCGAAACGGTCAATGGATCTATTCCGAATGCACTTGACGCCCCAATGAAGGTTGTAATCACTAAGGAGAAAGCAGTTCAATATTTTGGCGAAAAAAATCCAATTGGCGAAACAATCACATATGAAGATGAAAATGATAGTTTCGAATTTACAGTTGTCGCTGTAATAGAAAATCTCCCTGAAAATACGCATTTCAATTTTGATTTCATCACTTCTTTTGTAAGCCTTACTCAAGTAGTACCCTGGCACAACAATTGGTTCTACCCAAGCGCTTATTTATACGCCAAGCTCAATGAATCAGATCAAATAGTAGATGCTCAAAAAACGGCTCAGGAAATTCTATCAAAAAACGGAAATGAGCGATATCTACAGGGAAATCCAAAACTGGTTTTTCAATCCATAAAAGACATTCATCTAACCTCGGATCGTCAAGGAGAGTGGAAATCAAATAATACACAAATCAATATTGAGTTTTTCCTTGCGCTTGGTGCATTTATCCTTTTAATAGCTATTATCAATTATGTAAACCTGACCACAGCCAATAGCCAACAGCGTTCAAAAGAAATTGGAATTAAAAAAGCAATGGGCTCTGAAAAGAGTCAACTCGTTAAGCAGTTTTTTGTGGAGTCCCTGGTGACGGTCTGCATTGCCATTGTTCTCTCGGTTATACTGTTAGCATTGTTGTGGAAACCTTTGATCAGTCAGCTACTGGATGGCATGGTGGCTTACTCTATTCTGGTAAGCTATCAGGCTATTCTGGTGGTTGTTTTGGGGGCGATACTACTTTCCGCAGTTGCTGGCACCTATCCTACGCTTGCTACAATCCGATTCAATCCTATCGATGTGATGAAGAACAACTTGAGCAAATACCTTAGTAATGGTAATCAAAGAAAAATACTTGTGACAATTCAGTTTTCAATTTCAATGTGTCTGATCCTTTTCACCATCCTGTTAATCAGGCAATACAACTACCTGCAAACGAAAAACATTGGGTTCACCAAAGACTACCAGGTGGCTTTGAAACTGCTCGACAACCAGGATAAACAAAACTATGAAACACTCAAGGACGAGTTGGGTCAACTTGCATTCGTCGAGAAGGTAGCTGTATCCAATACTGTCATTGGTATGGGCGAAGGTTTTCACGGATTCCCCGTCAATTTCCCGGATCATCCAGACAAAATCAATTCTGAGTGGTACACCTTAGGGGTTGATGAAGACTACCTGGAAACTTATGATATCAAACTTGTAGATGGAAGGAATTTCGACAAATCAATTACAACTGATGAACGACTTGCATTTATCATCAACGAAGCGGCAGCTAACTTTCTTAATTGGGAAAGTGAAGCTATTGGAAAAAACCTGGAGTTGACCGTTTACACTGGAAACGCTGATGTCAGAAAAGGAAAGATCATTGGGGTCGTCGAAGATTTTAATTTTCAATCCTTGTATGAAACAGTAAAGCCCTTAGTCCTTTATATAAATAAACATCAGTATTACACAGACTTTCTCAACATCAAACTAAAATCAGACAACTCTATTTTAAGTCAAGTAAAGGCCATTGAGCATGTCTATGCTAAATTCAATCCAAACAAACCTATGGAATTGGTCTTTGTGGACGATGAAATCAAAAGAACCTATCAACGTGAACTGGCTAGCAGCAAGATTATGACCACTTTCACCATTTTATCGATCTTGATAGCTGCGTTAGGCGTTTTTGGCCTGGCAACTTATACTCACAGAAGAAGGGCAAAAGAAATTGGCGTACGAAAAGTAATGGGTGCATCTCCAAAACATATCGCCACTGTCCTAACAAAGGAATATTTCTACATTATCCTGGTTTCATGCATCATTTCATGGCCATTGGTTTACATTTTTTCAAATCAATGGCTATCAAATTTTGCATATTCAATTGCTTTTGGCCCGTTCAATTACTTGCTTGGTTTAGTACTAGTCATCGTTGTAGCTCTTGGGTCCAGCTTGTACCAGATCTTAAAATCCTTAAAAGTGAACCCGGTTGAGCATCTGCGGGATGAGTGATAATTATTTGATCAACTAAT
>JANQST010000498.1 GCA_028279155.1 Cyclobacteriaceae bacterium | reverse complement strand
TGACAGGGTTTGTGGTTGCTTGCATGAAAATCGATTTTCAGTTAGAACCGCAAAGATGCCACAGAAAGTTCAATAATTAGTTGATTGGTTATATGGTTGAATAGTTGATTAGTAACGCTTCTAATCTAATTAATTCACTAGTTAACTATTCACAACTAATTAACCATTATCAAGTTCCCCCTCCGTACTGGCAACAAGGGTAGCGACTGTTGCGTCACCCGTAACATTCACTACTGTACGACACATGTCAAGCGGTCGATCTACAGGGAAAATAATGGCCATCCAGGCCGGATTGAGTCCAACAGATTGAAGTACGATGATTAACATAACCAAACCGGCACTAGGAACAGCTGCTGACCCTATAGATGCTAAGGTGGCTGTCAATACAATAATCAATTGCTGGGTAAATGATAAATCAACCATATGAAGCTGTGCCAGGAATACGACTGCAACAGCTTGCATCACACTTGTTCCATCCATATTCACAGTGGCGCCTATTGGTAGAACGAAACTGGAAATATTTTTAGAAACACCCATGTTTTTTTCCACGCATTCCATGGTAACCGGAAGAGTAGCAGCACTAGAGCTTGTTGAGAAAGCCATTAGCTGAGCAGGACTGAGGTTTTTAAACACTTTCTTGTATGACATCCCCTTGACAAGAACAGTCAATATAAGTGGGTATAAAACAGCTACTAGAAAAGCAAGCCCGACAAATAAGGTAACTGAATAAGAAGCAAGACCTTTAAATATTTCGAATACTTCAGCAGGTGAGTCAGCCATTTTTGCAATCACCCCTGCAAGCAAAGCGAATACAAAATAGGGAGCCGCTTTCATTACCATGGACACCATTTTGAGAAAGACCTCATTGATACTTGTTATAAATGTTGCCACAGGTTTTGCTCTTTCGCCTACAACAGCAATTGAGATCCCAAAAAATATCGCGAAGAATATCACCTGCAGCATCAACCCATTATTGGATATAGAGAGTACGAGGTTTTCAGGAACCATATCCACCAAAAATTGCAATGGGGGTGCTTCCTTTGTCATTTCAGCACTTCCACGCATAACCTCTACCTCCTGATTGATTTCTTGAGGTGACCCAGAAACTTCTTCAACTACTTCAGCATATTGTGGGTTATTAAGGAAATTTTTGTCGTCTTTGATTTCAATTTGATTGTCTTTCGCCCATATTTCATAGGAGATCCGATTCTTAACACGCTGCTCGTCATCCAGGTGTGTACCTGGCTTTATCGTGTTTACCAAAAACAAGCCAATGGCAACCGCCGTGATTGTAGTAATCAAATAGAAACCCAGTGTTTTGGCCCCCATCTTACCGAGTCTGGAAATGTCCTGAAGACCTGAGATACCGCTAATGATTGAAAACAAAACCAGTGGAACCGCTATGAATTTCAGCATGCGAATGAAGATCAAACCAAAAGGATCGATCCAATTGATTGTAAATTGATTCCATCCGAGCGCACTTGAAATAAAGGCGTAAACTATACCAGCAACCAGGCCGATGAGTATTTTAATGTGTAGCGGGAGTTTCTTCATTGGGAAATGTTGATGGTCATTTTTGCATGACCTAATAATTAACCCCGCAATATATTGGTTTGTGCCAATAAATAGAAATCCGCAATGACAAGCGCCGACATTGCTTCTACAATCGGGACTGCACGAGGGACAACGCAAGGATCATGTCTACCTTTCCCCTTTACAATTACCTCTTTCCCTTCTTTATCTACTGAGTCCTGATCTTGCATGATTGTCGCAACGGGTTTAAATGCGACATTGAAATAAATATCTTCTCCATTTGAGATTCCACCTTGAATTCCGCCTGAGTGGTTTGTCTTCGTTTTTATCTTTCCATCAGTAGTTTCGAACTCATCGTTGTGCTCGGAGCCCTTCAATTTTGTTCCTTCAAACCCACTGCCTAGCTCAAACCCTTTAACTGCATTGATCGATAGCATTGCTTTCCCCAACTCAGCATTCAATTTTCCAAACAAGGGTTCTCCTAGTCCAACCGGTACACCCTTGATAACTCCAGTAATGATTCCTCCAACAGTATCGCCAGATTTACGGACTTCATCTATCAAGGAAAACATTTGCTTTGCTATTTCTTCATCAGGGCACCGAACATCATTAGAATCTATTTTAGAAAGGTCAAGTTCCTTATAGGTTTTTCCCAACCTTAAACTTCCTACCTCTGAAACGTAGGCGTAACAGTTTACATTTTTGTGACCAATCATCTGCTTGGCCAAAGCACCAGCTGCCACCCAACCCGCTGTTATACGAGCTGAACTCCTTCCTCCTCCTCGATAATCACGGTTGCCATACTTTTCCTGGTATGTATAATCCGCATGCGAAGGCCGAAACGAATCTTTTATGTGATCATAGTCCTTGCTTTTAGCATCTGAATTGCGGATCAGAATGGTGATCGGAGCGCCAGTTGATTTACCTTCAAAAACGCCGGAGAGAATTTCAAATTCATCATTTTCTCGACGCTGAGTGGTAATTCTGGATTGCCCCGGTTTTCTTCGGTCCAACTCAGATTGAATGAATCCCAGATCAACATCAATACCCGCAGGAAACCCATCTACAACGACACCTACTCCTGGTCCATGAGATTCACCAAATGAAGTGACCTTCAATAAATTACCAAAACTGTTGAGCATCGGTCAGGCTGTTTTTCTAAATAAAATGAAAATGGTTAACCCCATCACAGAAACAATGAAGACATTAA
>JANQST010000444.1 GCA_028279155.1 Cyclobacteriaceae bacterium | reverse complement strand
TTTTCGCCTTTCCAATATTCGTGAACCCATAAACTCAAAAAGGACAATTATGATAGGAAATTATTTAAAAGTTGGATATCGAAGTATTAAGAAAAACTGGGCTAATTCGCTCATTAACATCTCAGGTTTATCCCTTTCCGTCGGTTGTGCCATCACAACATTTCTTTTTGCTGATTTTTTTCTAAACCTGAATTCTCTTCACTCGAATCGGCAAAATATTTACCAGGTAATCAGTCATATCGAGGAAAATGGCAAGGATCAGTTATATGGTCCTTCGCCGATGATTATTGGAGAGAAGCTAAAAGATGATTTTCCGGGCTTAGCAGAATCTGCAAGGGTCCAGTACAAACGAGCAAATGTAAAATTTGGGAACAATGTGTTTAGAGAACTCATTCAATTTGCTGATCCCACTTTCCTTAAAGTTTTCGACTTTCCAATGAATGCTGGCGACCGAAACTCCTTGGGATCCAATTCCATTTTGATAAATACTGATATTGCAAAGAAATATTTTGGAGATATCGATCCAATCGGCCAGCGTATTGATATCAAATTTGGAAGCATCGTAAAATCTTTTGATGTCACTGGAATTTTTGGGGAAGTGCCATCCAACACAAGTTTCAGGCCAAGAATCCTGCTGCACCTTGACCATTACATGACGCTTAATGAAGTCAACACAAATTGGATCGATGAGGCCAAAGCCACGTTTGTTTCACTCACGTCAAATGCAGATCAAGCAAAATTGAATGAGCTCCTTTCAGCGTACCAAAAAACACAGAATGAAGCAAATCCCTCCAATCCGGTTACTGCCTTTGAGCTTGTTCCATTTGCAGAGATCAGCAATATGGCGGGGAGTCTTGGCGATAGTATTGTTCAGGGAAATGAAAAAGGTGGAACGATTGGAATTGCCGCCATCGGATTTCTCTTGATTCTTTTTGCTTGTTTGAATTATGTAAATATTGCTATTGCATCCGCTACAACTCGGTTGAAAGAAATTGGGGTTAGAAAAGTGATGGGCGGATCAAAATCGGGAATTGCGCAGCAATTTTTAACTGAGAATTTCCTGACATGTGCGTTTGCCATGATCATAGGTGTAGTAGCTAGCTATTATGTGCTTCTTCCCGGGTTCAACAAAATATCTCCAATCACGATTCCATTTGCATTTTCTACTCTTCCAACAGCCATATTATACTTTCTGGGATTATTCCTTCTTCTCGGCTTGCTTTCTGGAAGCTATCCGGCCTTCTACATTTCAAGATTTCAAACACTCCGAATTTTCAGGGGAGAAAAAAGTTTAGGGGGAAAGAACTACTTGAGTAGAATTCTATTGACTGTGCAATTTTTTCTTGCGTTTGTTACCATCCTGGGATGTTTTATTTTCACTGATAATGCTCGCTACATCAAGCAGATTGGCTGGGGGTATGAGCCGGCAGGGATCTTATCCTTTCCTATTGGGGAAAGCAGTTACCTGGAAGCACTAAAAAATGAAGCAAGAAAGCATCCAGATGTCATCCAGGTTTCTACCTCAAAACATCATCTTGGTGTGAATAACAACCTCGTTCCCTTCGATTACCTGGATAACCAATTTAGAGTAATGACCTATGATGTTGAACCGGGATATTTAAGTACAATGAATATGCGCCTGGAACAGGGCCGTTTCTTTGAAAAAGAAAGTGGAGACCAGCATTCAATTGTAATTAATAACCTGTTTGCCAAAAGAATGAATTGGTCGGACCCATTAGGGGAATCGATTGAATTTGCGGGAAAAAGAAGAACTGTAGTTGGGGTAGTGTCAGATGTATACCATGCTTTTTTTGATAATGATATTGTCCGACCTATGGTGTTTACTTCGCATGGTTCCGAACCCAATTTCCTGATCGTAAAAACGACCGAGACTTCAATTGTCAAAGTGAATGAATACCTGGAAGAGCGATGGAAAGTAATCGCACCATTTGATCCATATGTTCGAATTTTTCAGGCGGACTTGTTTGACAATTCCTACCAAAATGTAGATGTCAATACCTGGTTCATGCTTACGGTTTCCATTTTGACTATTTTCTTGTCTTGCCTGGGATTGTACGGCCTCCTGGCATTTACACTTCAAAATCGATTGCGGGAATTCAGTATTCGTAAAGTTCTGGGAGCCTCTCAACTCAGTATTGTCAAGCTCGCCAATCGAGAATTTATTTGGATTTTGATCATTGCTTTTGGCTTAGGAGTGCCATTAGGTGTGTGGTTGATGAATGCATTTATCGAAGCGTTTTTCCAAATCTCCAAGCCTTTTAGTGTTGTACCAATTATCCTTTGTTTCGTTGTCACTTTTCTCACAATCCTGATAACCGTTTTTGCACAAATACGGAAAGTTACGCGAGTGAATCCAGCAGTTGTGTTGAAGGGGGAGTGAAGGCTCCGAATTAAAGACTAATCAGTAGGTGTTTTTTCAAAGTCTTCCAGACATTTATCAATGGGTTGGCACTCTGTGTGAATGCAATTACAGAATTCTATGCACGCTTCGGTTTTGTCACTCGAAGTGCACTGCTTTTTGCATTCAGATATCGTGTTTCTTGGATAAAGTGTAAAAATGTTGGTGACTATCAGCACAACACTAACTGCTGTGAGAAATACGCCTGTGAAGAATCCAATAGGAAACTTGTTAGAAGATGTTCCAGTATTAGGAATTTCACCTTGAGTTTTAGCTAATTTGAAGGGAAGAATAAACTTCCATTTGTGATAGTCCCAGCAAAGCAAATAAAGGTTAGCCAACACCATCAAAGGGGAAGAGAAAAGTGATCCATCGAAACGCACAGCCAAGGACAGAATACAGATATTCAAAATGATTGGGAAATAAATAAACGCACCTAGTGTAGCTGTACGTGGAATGAGCAAAAGAATCGCGGCAGTAACTTGCAACACACCGACAAACGTGTAATAGTAGCCAGTAAAATAAAAGGCATCCAGGTAGTGGCCCATCGGATGGCAGGGTGTTAAAACTGTAAAACGTTCACCAATGACTTTGGTCAGCCCAGAAGGTATGAACCCAGCTGCAAGAGCCAGTCGATTGAAAATGGCAAAGTATCGGAACCATTTATTGCCTCTAGCTTTCGAGTGTAGCTGATCAAGTTTTGAATAAATACTCATTGTAGACTAAGACCTAAAGCAAACCAGGTGACCCAAGTTAATAAGATCGACTTGGATAGTATGCTATAACTTTTTCTACAAGTCTTCGTAAGACAAAGGTGAAACATATATGAAAGGTACATCTTTAGGCGAATTTGAGGAACTTGTATTGTTAAGCATTGCGATCAATGATGATGATGCTTTTAGCTTATCAATTCTTGATGAACTAAGGCAAAGAACCGGTAGAAATATCTTAATCGCCTCGGTGCACAAAGTTTTGGTGAGATTGGAGGAAAAGGGATTTGTAGAGTCACACATGGGAGATCCTATGGCGGAGCGAGGGGGTCGTGCCAAGAAACTTTACGAATTGACGGCATCCGGAAAAGACGTCCTTCGTCAAACGAGAGAATTACGTAACTCAATGTGGTCAGCCGCACCAGATTTATTATGGGGAAAAAGTTGATTAAACCACCAAAATGGATGACACACTTGCTGCGGTCGATCTGTCATGAAGATTTGATTGTTGCGGTTGAAGGTGATTTGTTCCAGCTTTTTCAACAGCATGTGAACCGACGTGGGAGATTCCTTGCTTCGGTACTTTACTTTTTTAACACACTTCAGTTTATGCAACCATTTTCGTTCAAAAGTCCGCATTATTATCGCTCCATTTATCAAACCTACATTCGGGTGATTCTACGAAGTATCAAAAGAAAGAAGTTGATTACGGCATTGAACGTGTCAGGAATGACGATTGCTTTCCTGATCGTGCTTGCCATTTTTGCTCATATTTCTCACGAGCTTTCTTATGATCGGTACCACAAGAAAGCAGATAGGATCCATAGGCTAACGTATCATTTTCAAAATCAAAGTGGCTATGATATCCATTGGGCACGCATGAGCCAGGACTGGATCAACCAGTTACCCCAATCATTTCCGGAAATAGAGGCTTTGGTTCGCTTTCAATCATTTCGAGAACGGAATGTGAAGATAGGGGAGCAAAATTTTAGAGAAAACCATGCGTATGCAGTAGATAAGCAAGTTTTTGAAGTTTTTGACTTTGAATTGGTAAATGGCAGTTTCGAGCAATCGTTGCTACCATACACCGCTGTTCTTACCACGACGACTGCTAAACGATATTTTGGTACTGGTAATCCACTTGGTCAAACGATCCATGTTTCCAATGATCAGGGAGAAAAAGAACCGTATGAGGTTACGGCTGTTATTAAAGATCCTCCTTCGAATACTCATTTACCGATCACACTTCTGACTAGCATCAATAGTGAGCAGGAAAGGATAGGATGGGCGTATACCTATATTCTATTGAATGAAGGCTCGGGTATCAAGAAGCTGGAAAATAAAATGCCGGACTTTGTGGCAAATAATCAACCACTGCCTGAAGGAGAGCAACTCACTTTTATTTTTCAACCGCTAAAAGATATTCACCTACGATCTCAGCTTAGCAGAGAATTGGTGGCGAATGGAGATATAAAGAATGTTGTCATTTTCGTTTTTGTTGGATTGTTCCTACTTGTGATTGCCTCAGTCAATTTCATTAACCTGAACACAATACAGTCCATGGATCGACTCAAGGAACTTGGGTTAAGAAAATACATGGGTGCCACAAAAGGTGAATTGAAAAGCTATTTCAGTCTGGAAGCTTTTGTGCTGAGCTTGATCAGTGCTGTGGTAGCTATTGCTTGTTTTGTCATCGGTCTGAGCTATTTCGAAAAATTCATTGGTCATGAGCTAGTCTTTAGCTACCTGGAATTAGCGGGCTTTATGCTTGTATTGTTGGTCGTTGTTTCATCAATATCCGCACTGATCTCCAATCAACTTTTGACTCGTGTAAACTTCAATCGTCTGGCCAATTGGTTGACAGCTTCGTTTGGATACAAGGACACAAAAAAGCGGATCCTGCTTGGGTTGCAGTTTTCGACTGTCCTATTGCTGATCTCGAGTATGGTCATCATGCAGCGGCAGTTCACCTTTATGTCTCAAAAAAAACTAGGCTACAACGAAGAACAACTCCTGGTTTTGAGGAACAACACGCGAGAGGTTATGCGGCAATACGAAACCTTAAAATCGGAATTGAAGAAGATTCCAGGAATTCAGGACGTATCAGCCATTATGGAAATTCCGTCAGTGGCGGTGAAAGACCAGGGTCCTGTCACTGTTGATGACAATCCGCAGCCTGTACTTTCAGCTGATATCCAGGTGATCGATTTGAATGCTACGGATGTTTTGGAAATAGAATTTCTTGCTGGTGAAGGTCTACCTGCTCTTTTGCA
>JANQST010000439.1 GCA_028279155.1 Cyclobacteriaceae bacterium | reverse complement strand
ATCATTTTTCTATTCATAAGGATAGAAACGAGCTATGACAAGTTTCACGAAAACGGAAAGGACATTTACAGGCTTCAGCATCGCTATGGATTCATCAATGCTGTAGCTGCTACAACGTATGAACGCGATTATTCTGAAGTAAAAAAATCAATGCGCATTCATCCCTGGAAGACGGATTTGAGAATCACATTGGAAAATGAAGACGTTTACTTCGAAGATATATTAATGGCTGACTCCAACTTCTTCAGCTTTTTCAGTTTTCCATTGATTCATGGAGATATCAGGACCAGCTTAAAGGATAAAAACAGTGTCGCGATCTCAAGATCATTTGCCTCAAAATTCTTTGGTGCAGAAGATGCTGTTGGGAAAGTTCTCAGGATTGATGGCGTGATGGCGGGTACTGAACTTCCTTTCAAGGTGTCTGCAGTATTTGAGGATGTACCCTATAATTCCCACTTGCAGTTTGATATGGTTGTGCCGTTCGAATTACTTTATGATGATCCGGTCGTCAACATTCTTGATCTCTGGCCAAATGACTGGATTGGGAATTACGTACAACTAGAGCCAACTGCTGATCCTGAAGTGCTTGAGGAAGAATATCTCACCATGTGGCAAAAATACTGGGACCCCGAACGAGACACAATCATGATGGATTTCATGCCACTTGAGGATTTGTACCTGGAAGGATATGATTTGAGAAGTGATTACGCAAAGCATGGTAATGCCAATCAGGTTCTAATTTTCTCCGCAATAGCAGTGATCATTTTGCTTATCGCATGCATCAATTTCATGAATCTTGCGACGGCAAGGGCATCAAAACGAGCTAAAGAAGTTGGCGTACGAAAAGTAATGGGTGCCTTCAGAAAGCAACTGATTATTCAATTCTTTGCAGAATCCACGATCATGACAATTATTGCACTAGTCCTCTCAATACTCATTCTTTTTGTCTCCATTCCGGCAATAAGTCAAATGGCAGAAATTGACCTGATGAGTGGATTACAAAATATAGGTCCTGTTTTACTGGTGGTCTTCTTTCTATTAGTGATAACCATTCTGATCACTGGAAGTTACCCAGCACTATTTCTTTCTTCTTTTCAGCCTGTCTCAGTTTTGTCTGGAAAGGAAGCCAAAGGAGGAAAAGGTTTTGTTCGAAAAATTTTGGTTGTATTCCAATTTACCATTTCCATTTCTTTGATCATTGGAGCCATGGTTGTTTACTACCAAATGTTGTTCATAAAGCAGAAGGACCTGGGATTTGAACCGGAAAACGTAGTTGTTATGCGTTTTGGAAACGCCAGTGCTCTTCAACAAAAATGGAACAGAGTTAAAACTCGCTTAGAGTCCATTCCAGGAGTAAATTCCGTGATGGCAAGTCGACAAGTGCCTGGTGATAACGCCTTCTACTGGGGATACAAATTTGAAGGTTTCACAGATTACGAATACCCAACAGGTGATGCTTGGCTGGGCTACTATGTTGGTTATAACACCCTTGATGCTTTGAATGTTGAAATGATCATGGGACGCACATTCTCAGAGGAAATCTCCACTGATAGCACAGCATTCATTCTCAATGAAAGTGGTTGGAAACGAGCAATTGAGCTTTATGGTGAAGGATGGGAAAATCCGATTGGCAAAACCATTGAATATTATACCACACACAGCGGCGATTGGGCTATGGATAAAAAAGGTGTTGTTATTGGCGTGGCGAAAGATTTCCACCATCACTCACTTCAAAGGCCCATTGATCCTTTGGTCATACACAATGTGAATAGTTCATATTTGATGGTAAAGGTTGAACCCGAAAAAACAAGTGAAGTACTCGCCCAGGTACAGAATCTTTGGCATGAATGGAATGTTCCTGCAGCCTTCAACTATGAATTCTTAGATGAAAAATTTAACGCTTCGTACAAGGCCGAAGATCGATTCAACCAATTCATTCTTATTTTTTGTTTCCTCGCGATTGGCATTGCATGTCTTGGGTTGTATGGGCTCTCGTCGTTTGTGGCAGAACAGCGAGTCAAGGAAATTGGTATACGAAAAGTGCTGGGAGCATCCGAACAAAAAATTGTAGGAATGCTATCATCAGAGTTCTTAAAATTGGTAGGTGTTGCGATCCTCATTGCAACTCCAATTGCCTTCCTTTTTATGTCCAGATGGCTGGAAAATTTTGCCTTCAGGATTGACCTGTCCTGGCACTATTTTGTAATTGGTAGCATTGCTGCGGTAGTGATTGCTGTGCTGACAGTCAGCCACCATTCGATACGTGCTGCAACTTCTAATCCGGTTAAAAGTTTGAGAACAGAGTGAACCTAAGTGATTTTGATTGGAAGGCCACCGCGGCTGGCCTACTTATCTTCAACTAAGTCTACTTTTATTTTTCACTTACTTTAATTCGAATTTTCGGAGCCAACAATTGATTAGTTGGATCATTCACCGGATTTCTACTCATATCAATAAACTTAATTTTTTCCATTTTCTTCAATTCGGGAGGAAATGCATTAATCTGATTGTTACCCAAATAGAGGTTCTCTAGTTTTTTCATGTTCATGATATCCGAAGGAATCATAGTAAGCCCATCATTTTCCAAGTGTAATTCTTTCAAGTCATTCATTTCTGTTAGTACCTCCATGCTTCTATCAAGATCTAATTCCAGGTCATCATTTAGATAAAAGACCTCAAGTCGTGGAAGTTTTGAAAGAACTGAAGGGACTGTTCGTATTGGGTTTCCCGACAAATCAATTGATTCCAAAGAACTAAGCTTCCTGAATGAATATGGGATTTCAGAAATATTATCGTATTTCAAATCAAGAACCTTTAGGTTTTTTACTCCTTCGATCGCAGAAAATGCCTCTTTCAAGTCTAGATTCGGTAAGTACCCAATCCGAAGAACATTAAGTGATCTCAAATCAGATAGTGTCTTCGGCAGTTCAGAAAAAGTATTGCCTGATAAATCGAGGTAGTTTAGCTGAGAAATTCTGGACATCTCCGCTGGTAATTCTGAAATATTATTATAGGATAGATCAAGGATCTTAAGGTTGGGCAACTTAGTAATTTCAATAGGAAACTGTGTCAAACCCTTGTTCCTTAAGATCAACCATTCCACCTTGTCCGGATTCGAAAGTGCACTTTCAAGGTCTTCAAATTTTGTTGTTCCCTGGCTTTTTGCTGTATTGATTGAAAGCAAGAAGAATAATACCAACATGGATGTCAGGAACAGGGCTTCTGCTATTTGCTGCTTTATTTTTTTCATGATGTTAATTCTTAAATGTTAGAAAATCAGTGAGCGTAGGTTCTTGAAAATCCATTTAATTGAAGCTGAAAGGATCTTCTCTCATTTTGGCTTGAAATCCTCCTTACGTAATCAGGATCAAGTTCATATGCTTTGCGCTTATCTTCCGCTGACTTCACCAGTTCACCTTTTAATCGGTAGGCCTCAGCTCGTTCCAGGTAGGCAAATGCATTTCTTGGGTTATCCCTGATTTCATTAGAGAAGTAATGGATCGCCATATCAAAATTCTGCTTGGCAATAGAACTCCTTCCAAGCTTTAACCAATCCTCGGCACGAAGGGCTGCCATTAAAAGATTGATACCTAAGAGCATAAATGATAATAGAAGTACAATTTTTGTGTAAAGCATAATTATATATTTTAATAGTATTACTATCATTAACCAGCTCTGGAATTTTTCGTTTCACAGCGCCACCCAGAACATCATATACATCATAGGAAATGATCAAACTTCAAATGGCCGATCACTATCAAAAAAATTCGAACATCAGGAGTTTGTTTTCCTCGTTCGCATCAAGAAAACTTCTAAAAAAGTTGGTTTTAATGCACTAGAAGCAGTTTATGTAGCAATATTTGTAATATGCTCCTAAGTTTAAAATCGTTTTATAACGAGGATGGTTTGCACATTTATTACATTAACATTATTAAATGATAATGATAATTATTTTAAATAATCATTTATATAAATGAAAGTATTCTGACAAATTATCAATCTATCGCCCAGCTAAAATGTTCCTTGGCTATTTGCTGTTTATTTTCCTCCATATACTGAATCAAACCCTCTTGGGCCGGAGTTAACTTCTTACCCTTATTGTAGACCAGGTTCCATCTGGTCGTTATTGGAAGACCCTTTAGCGGAAATATTTTCATGCTTCCGCTTGCCAATTCATTTCGCAAACCAATCAATGGAACAATCGAAAATCCAATACCTGCATTGATTGCTTGTTTTACCGCTTCATTGGAAACCAGTTCCATACTTTTACCAATTGGAACTTTCCGTTGATTTAAAAATCGTTCCATTGCCATTCTTGTTGCTGAACCTTCTTCTCTAAACAGCAGTGTTAATTTTCTTATGTCTTTAATGCTATTGATAGGCTTGTCATATCTGCTGCTTCCTACAAGGTAGAGCCTGTTTTCCATCAATTCGATGGCATTAATTGGAACCTCTTTGGGGATAACCGAAACCAAAGAAAAATCGCTCTCATTGTTAATCAACCCCTCAACAACTTTATTCTTATTGGATACATCAATGGATATTTCGATTCCGGGATACTGATCCATAAATGACTTTAGAAAATAGGGGATCACATACTTTCCCGTAGAAACTACGGATATCTTGATCTTACCTGAAAGAAGGCCTTTGTACTGGTCGATTGTGTAGCGAATCATATCAGCCTCTTCCAGGATCCGTCTGCTCGTCTCAGCAATCTTTTTCCCAAAATCAGTAATGTAAAGTTGCCTTCCTATTACTTCTGTAAGCGGTAATTCAAATTGATCCTGAAGTTTTTTCAACTGAATTGAGACAGCTGGCTGTGTCAAAAACAACTCTTCGGAAGCCTTCGTAATACTCTGACAATCAGCAACTTTAAGGAATATTCGTAATTGATGCAATGTATAATTCATTTACATTAATTTATGTATTTCATAATTTATTTAAATAAAAACTTATGAGTATAAGATTACAGATTTGCGTTGACAAAACAAAAAAAACATGAATCTAATAATCAATTCTCCTGCAATGGATGCAGCAACTGAAGAGCTGCATCAAGAAAAAAATGTACAAGTCGAAAATCAATTCGAAGAGTTGACAATTCGAATGAGATCCAGTCATGTTGATCCAAGTTCTATGTCTGAAGAACTTAAACGAGAGTACCAAAAGGATGCGCCTTTGATGTCTGAGTTATTTGAAGAAACACTTAGATCAAAAGGTGAATATGATCCCTCAAGGATTAAGTGGATTGAAGATAATGAGGTAGAAGTCAATGGACTGTCCAAAATGACCCTTCATAACTTTCTTCTTAGAGCGGAGGCACTCGGGAAGGACATCACATACACGAAACAAACCACAATCAGTATCTCATAGAATATCAACTGCAACAACAAGTGACTACTCTACTTGAGAATATAACGAATCCGGCACTCTTGTTTTTTCTGCTAGGAATATTAGCAGTCCAGTTTAAGAGTGACTTAAAAATTCCGGAAAACAGCTCGAAGTTCATTTCTATTTACCTATTGCTTTCC
>JANQST010000438.1 GCA_028279155.1 Cyclobacteriaceae bacterium | reverse complement strand
GTGCAAACAATGTTATGAACAGAGAATAGAGCCCAACCATTACTGAAATAATGATAGAAACATTTGTGATATCGTTAGATACGAGGTTTTCTGCTACTTCATATCTATCAATTGATTTCTCTAGTTTCTTTGAAAGAACTTCCAATTCCTTATTCAATTCACCAAGCTTTTCAGAGTTAGACTTAAAGTCATTTTCGAAATTTGCTAATCTTTCGGAGAGAGGACCAAGATCTTCTTGATTAAGTTTGGAATTCAAATTCGCATTTAATTCGCTAACGGAAGTGCTCAACTTCTCAATTCGAGTAAGCATTTTATCTAAGCTTCCTTCTGTTTCAGAGTCTTTACCCACATACAAACTATCCAAATTATTAAGACCGACTCTGACTTCATTTAGGGTAGACCTAATTTCGCTTAATTCTTTACTGTAAATCGAATCCCCAAAGGATAAAGCCTGCGTTCTTTCTCTTAATAAATTTATCTCTCCTTGAATTCTATCAATTTTATTAAGGACATATCGCGAAACCTTAATCTTGTCATTTTCCCCAAAAGTCTGACAAGACGCATCATAGTATGCTGAAACAGATAGAAGCATTATCAACTGAAAAATTCTTCTCATTCTCCCTTAACGTTTATGCAAATTAGTTATTTAACAACCTTCTAACAAGCACTAAGCCCCATCGACTTACTTAGTTATTTGTAAAGGGTCTTTAGAACAGATGCATTTGAGATATTTGAAAGGCTAAGCCGACAGAGCTTGGTTGGACGTTCGGTTCAATGCTTCGCTATGCTGCGCATCGAACCGAATGTGCGGGCGGCTTCGCCCCAAGTCGAACTTACTATGAATAGCGTCATCTCTTCTAAAAAAAATCATGTTGGCATACTATATCTAATTTTCGGCCAAGATCGCTGAAGTACTATCTAAATCAGTGGTTTATGTGCAAAAACTAGAAATATGAGTGACCATTCAACTGGCGGTTTTTTCGAAGGTCTGTTGATGATTGTAGGTGGAATTGTTGGAGCCATCTGGGGCTATGAAACTGGTGGAGCTTGGGGATTAATCATTGGAGCTGCAATTCTTGGTGGCATTGGAAAATGGGTAGGAACGGTAGCCGATTGGTTTGTGAAATTGGCTTTACTGATTGTATTACTCCTTCTTAATGCGGCTGTCCGTCAATTCATCTGGTCAATTATTGAATCCATTTTCTAAAATCTATAAAACCTGTGCGATGAAACCTGCCCTGCTCCCTGTTCTTACATTGTTTTATCTATTTTCCGTATGTAATGCGAAAGCACAATCCGCTATTGAAGATAAAATTATCACAGTTCCAAAGGGTTCTAAGAAAACAATTCTACGATTAGCCGGTGATTATTCTGAACAGAATGATGTGCTTACGATTGTAATTTTGAGAGGAACACACCAACGTCAACTCTATGATAAATACATTGAAATCATTGGTAACAAACTAGATTCATTGGCTATCCCTCATCGTTTTTTCCAAGAATTTCATGAACGGCCAGGCACTAACCTGACTTACTTCATTGAAAATGATCTAAATGGGCCTGTAAACGGAAATGAATTTTATGCACTATTGCCACGCATTGAGAGACGCTTTAGAGAAGAATATAAGTAAGTGGTAATTTACATTCCAGGAATGTATAAATTAACACTTTGGCGTGTATCAGCCTGAATTACTTCATGAGTAACACTATCTGCCATATCCCTTGCTTCCTGATTATGTGTAGCTGTTGCGGTAGCATGTAGGGTTTTAGAGCCGATTTCATTATCCAACTCATGAATGGCTTGCAGCTTTTGATCATCGCTCATGTTGGGGTCGGCAGTAATGCGCTCTAAACGTTGCTGTGCCTCTAATACTTCGTTTTCTCTTTCCTTAAAGCGGATATGGTCTTGCTCTAATTGTCCAAAACGTGTGTCCAACGCCTCATTATTTTCAAGAGCTTGCAAACGAACCTGTTCAATCAATGTGATGGTTTCAGCATCACTTAAATCCCTCAAGGCATCAGAAGGCAGGCCAGAGCCAATCAAAATGAGGTCGGTTTGTTCTCGGTCTAATTCGCCACCATCTACAAAATCACTCAGAAGATCGCTAATATCATTTAAGACTTCTCCGTTCTTTTCCCAATCCGCACGGTTTTCAGCCATTTCCTTTTCGAGTAGGTCAAGCCCTTCACTCAAAGCTTCCAATTCTTGATTAAGTCGTTCCATGAGGCGGTTCTGTGCTTCTATGACCGCTTGCAAGGTGGCCGTGGCAAACTCATCCCTTAACCGCTTCTTTTCTTTAGATTTTTCAGAATTAGGATTGTTTTCTGCTTGATCATGGGATTTGGCAATTAAACCAATATCTTCCGCTATTCCACCCATAGCGAAGTTATGGGCATGGCGTTCTTGCGCCTCCGCTTGCTCATGTACCTCTGTTCCGGGATCAACCGCCATACAACCCTTCCTTGTATTAGAATACACCTTATTCTACTGGAAACGGGTTAATTTAGGGTTAAACTTGATGTATAAGTTGTATTTAACAATTTGTTTTATGATTAAAAGAGAAAGGGTTTAAGAGACTTAGGTTTTACGAAGCTTACAAGATGTGATGAGTGGAAAGAGCAATTATGAATCTATCGCGGTTTTATCTTTTCGTCATTCACTAACTTCTGCCTGAATGGCCACAAAGTCTGGATGACCATTACTGTCGCCTATATATTGTTATGCATTGCTCGGGCAACTTACACTGTATTGATAAACTATTCTATATTATGTTTATAGATTCGGTTTACTCGACCTGTAGTGGTTAGTTTTTCCCCGGGACCTAAATGCCTGAAAAACATGTACTGGTAATTGTGATAATAAACGATGTAATCTTTGTTACGAACAATCTTACGTTTATCAATTGATATTACAGTATCTTCACCTGGAGACAGCTCAGATGTTACGTGATTAGATATTATCTGACCATCCGCATTTCTAACATCTCTGAACTTGAGCCATTGATCACTTCTGTTTATAAGTTTGATGTCAAAAAGATTATCAGATTTACTAGGGGGACCAATGAAATATACATGAAGCAGCGGATAAAGAGACCCTGAATTCATAATCTCAGTTAATTCCACCATCCTGTTTTGTGCCTCAGCCGCTTTCTTTAATTCTTCTCGATTGTTCTTTATTTCCTGCCTTTGAAGTTTCAATTCTTCTCTCTGAAGTAATGAAGTATATATAAGAAACGCGAAAGCCAAAGCTGAGAAAAGCGCATTTGCCATACCGAAAGAATCACCAATTTCGTTAGCCGACATAATAATGGGAGCCCCAAAATAGGAAATCACAAAAGTGGCAGTAGTCATAATTACAAAGAGTAACCCAATACCTAACAGAGATCTTTTGAGGATTCGATCCATGTTGAGCCGTATGTTTTCCTCTTCGTCTTTATATTCAAACCAGTTGAGTTTTCTTCTCATAGTCCAATAAAGATAGGAATCCAGAAGCTATTCAGCTATATCAATGCATTCATCCAACTTTTACGAAAATGGAATATTTTCTTTTTTTCCATACCGTCTGTTATCACTCGATTCAAGTTCATTTAATTTGAAATTAAGATGGAACGAACTATATTGAACATTCAATTCATTATTATTATAGATGAGTCAGTAACTTATGATATTAAATAGGTTACAAGAGTTTTTGTTAGGCTTCTTATTTACCACTTTAGTGCCCCTACTTCCATTATTTTTGGAGTTTTGGATAGACCCTGAGAATGAAATTTCAATTAAATCACTAAGTATGGGTGCCACGATGTACTCAATTACAGTTGGCATATCTTCCCAAATAAGATTGGTACTTGGAATTTCAATAATAGTTGGCCTTATGTTTTCTACAGTTTTTGGAATATCCTTCTATACTACTAGCGTACCACCTTATTCAGAAATCTCGGCAACC
>JANQST010000432.1 GCA_028279155.1 Cyclobacteriaceae bacterium | reverse complement strand
TGTAGTTGTGCTATTATCAATTGACAATCTGAATTCAAATAGGAAATTGGAAATAACCTCAATTTCCTGCAGCTCATTTTCTCAGGATAGAAAGAAGATCGAATGATGAAAAATCAAATAATTGTTTCGGCACTATTATTATTGGCCGCTTGCTCCGATGATAACGCCACAGCAGTTAAGCTCCGAATCACCAATCAAAGTGCATTTGAATTCAAGAATATGCTCGTAATAATCCAGAGTGATAGTTTGAATTTTGAGTCGTTCCAACCTGGCGAATTTTCTGAGTACAAAATGTATGACGTTGGCTATTCAACTTATTTATGTTGAAGTCGAAGTCATGGGTATCAAATATTTTATACAGCCAATTGATGATCTGGGATTGCGACTGGAGTTCGGAGCTCATACCTACGAGCTAGACATGGAAAACAGCGAAGGCCAAATACGTTTGACAATGATGGTGGTGGCGGACAAGCTTACTTGCTAACTAAAACATTGGTCAATTAATCCTGCTTCATAAAGCGTTCAACCACATCAGCCAAATCACTCAAATCTTCAATTGTTCTTAAATGAGAGTCAATCCTTTCATCGCCCACTGGATGTATTTCGTATTCAGGTAAAATTTCATGAAAATTTAAATAGACAAAAGTATCAACTATCCTTTCTTTAAGTTCCTGAGGAACATTGAATCTCCTAATTAGGGATTCCTCAATTCCCAGGTGAGTAATCTCATGAATTAATATGTTGGCAGGATTGTCGTACTGTTTGAATTCCCCATCTACTGTTGTATAGAATGTTATAGTGCCTTCATCCGGATCATAGTTGCCACCCGGTCCATATAAGGTAAGAATCACACGATATTTTTCAAAAATTTTGAAATTCCAATTCCTATCAGTTTCACTAATCTGATCTATCATTCGGTTTAATAGTGGTTTTACTCTTTCTACCTTGACAAATCCTTTTTGATAATCCGATTCAGAGTAGATTTCATTTTTCATGAAATCTTTCAATAAAGTGTAATGCATGTTAAGAAGTTTGCCTTTTCTAGATTTATCGATTAAGCTATCAATAACAGCACCATTTGGAAGGGTTATGTCATAGTCGTCCTCATCATAGAACTTAATATCTTGAATAACTCTCCATACATTCTCTGTTTCTTGATTGATCGTAGGAATGCTAACTTCTACTCTTTCATTTGTTACAAAATTGCACGAAAGTACTAGCAGAATAGAAATAGTGAGCAGATGCTTTTTCATCGTAAAAAATATTGTTGCGTGATCTGATTTTGAAGGTTTGTTACTAGTGTATATCTGTTTAGAGCATTCCCCCTGTAAAATGAACCTTCCGTATCTGGAGTAGTTCGACAGCTATATCTGTGCTAAAACATTAGAGGGCAAAGAGCGAATAATTTCCTTTCCTAACTTCACCTCGCTCTGGAAAGCAAAGATGCCAATTGATGGAACCAAGATCGACCCAAAATGTAATTTGAGACAAACCTCCTAGTATTTGGCTTGGTCAAAGTTTTGCTTGAAGGGGGAATAGAAATATTCAGCAAGCTAAAAGTCTGGGCACAATCGATTTCATCAGATTCTCGCTTAAGCTCAAACCTGAAGTTATCTCCATATCAACTCAACCAATGCCAACAAGATTTTGGATTCATGAGATTTGACATCAATATCTGCTAAACCAAAGCTTTTCGATTTCTATTGATAAATTCAGATGGAATAGTGTGATAAAAGACACGAGGGTACAGTTTCAGGGTACAGTTTATGTCGGTTTATGGCAAATGGTACAATGGAAAATAGCGATTAAAGGCTGTATTGAATATTTTTCAACAGACTGTCACGCAGGAGGTCGCGGGTTCGAGTCCCGTCCGGACCGCTTCTGATACTCAAGCACTTACAATTTTGTGGGTGCTTTTTTTATGGATGAATTAGTGTAGGAAACAATATGAAGGGAACAGGAAGACTTTTTTAAGTTGTCACTTATCATGTAACTCCTGCGTTATCTCATGAATAATATCATCAATCTTTTTAGCTGAATCATCAATGACATCAAGTTTGATTTTCTCTGCTTCAGGGGAAGCTGGATCTTCTCTTATTACCTCGAGCATGCCTAATAAAGAGGCAATCGGTACCCTTATTTTATGTGCTAAATTGAACTGATGATCTTTTAGTTTATCTAATGCACTTCTAAGTTCTTCCGTTCGGCTCTTCACTTGTATGTCCAGAGCCCTTTCCTGATCAACTTTTCTCTTGTAGTTCTGATAGCCTAGTACGATGACCAAGGATCCAAGAACAATCAATGAAGTTAAACCAAAAATGAGGTTACGGGACGATCTTATCTGAGCTTTCTGTTCTGACATCTCAAGTGTTGTAAGTTCTTGCTGTTTTGCAAATGCAATACTGTCGCTAATTGCTTGTTTCTCGAACTCATTTCTAAACTCTTGTTCTATGATTTTTCTCTGAATATTATCATTTTCAATGCTATCCTTCATCTTCAAATAAAGCTCATGCATTTCCAAAGCTTTGTCTAATTCACCATTAGACTTGTAAGCCTGGTATAATGAATTGGCTGCATCTCTAATATTAACAGGCACTCCAATGTCCTCTGCAATAGAGAGTGCTCTAGCATTATATCTGATCGAAGTGGAATATTGATTTCTAGCAAGTACAAGGTTTGACTGATTCTGAGCAGAATTGGCTAATTGAATGTAGACACTACCTATATAAATGAGGGTTGAGGTCATTCTTTTTTTGTTTCCAATCTCTTCATTCAAAGCCAATCCATGTTCGAAGCATTCGAGTGCAGTAATGTAATCTTCCTCATTGAAATGTACTAATCCGATTGTGTTTATAGATCTTGCAATACCTCTTTTGTTACCAATATTCTTGTGAATTGCTATTGCTTCATTATAATTTTTGATAGCTGCATCATGATCACCCATTTCATAATAGACATTGCCCATATTGTTTAAGCAAGAAGCTAATTGTTGTAAATGATCAGATTCTCTAAAAAGCGCTAATGCACGATTATAATAGTCTAGGGCGAGGCTGTAATTTTTCTGATCAAAGTAAACTTCCGCGATATTATTTAATGGATAACCTATCGCATCAACATTACCAATTTTTTCATTGATGCTAATACTTTGCCTCCAAAGCTCTATAGCTTTTAATATATTACCTCTATTACTATGAATGGTGCCTAAACTAATGAGTGTTGTTGCAATTCCTTTTTCATCACCAATTTCCTCTTTAAGCTTGATGCTCTTTTGGTAACATTCGACTGACTTATCATAATTACCTAATCTATTTTGAACAATACCAATATTGTTTTGCGATTTGGCCATTCCAGCTTTATCATCTATCTGTTCTCGAATCAACAGGCTTCGATTGTAGTAGGTCAACGCACTATCAAAGTCACTCTTTTCATCCATCGCAAAACCTAATAAGTGTAAAGCGTTTGCTTGATGTTTTAGATCGCCTATCGATTCAGCAAGTGCAAGGGCTTGTTGTGAATAATAAATACCACTGTCTGGATGTACTCGAACGATAGTTTTAACGAAAGCATCCATTGCCGACAACCGAGTAGTATCGTTATTCGAAGTATCCAGCCAAACTGTGAGAAGTGAATCCGCATTTATCTGAGCGTGTCCAAATCGACAAAGAAAAGTGAAGAGAACAAAGAGAGTGGCAGCTTGTTTCATTAGGGTATCATATGAATCTAGGCTTCTGAGCAACCTTTAATAGTTGCACTTTCATTTTTCTTGGTTCTGGTTGAAAGTGATCAAGATAAAGTGTTCTGAATCTCATCTTAAAATAGTCAAATGAATGCATAGGTTCAAATGATACGTAGCGGCATGATCTTTAAATAGCACAATTTTGAAACATGACCCTGGTTGCGGCTATTTTTAAATGTAAAATGAAGTGTATGCTGAAAAGAATAGTTGAAATAGAACCTAATGTCGGGTACTAATAACAATGCGCTAATCTTTGGTCACTGGCTTTTATGTTTTTCAATTTCTGCTTCACTAAGTCCAAGAAACTTTGCCGCATTATCATAGAAAATATCCTCTTTTTGATCTAGCGTGAGAAAATCAGCATTGTTAACTGATTGGATACCTACGCTGATAACTTGAGGCCATACCATTTGATCACTTCCAAACATGATTCTTTCTCCAAAGCCAGCGTTGATAAGAGATTTTAGATAGTTATTTAATTCTTTCTGGGGCAATAACCAATTGACCACTGCAATATCTACATAAACATTAGGGTGGGCATACATCAGTGCTTTGACATCGTCAACGTAGGGCCAGCCCCCATGCATGATGTACAATTTTAAATTGGGGAATTTGACCAACACCTCTTCCAATTGGATTGGGTTTGCATTATATGCACGCATGCCTCCAAGCATTTGGGGCATCAGGTGGATTCCATAGTTTGGACCACCCGGAAAAATGTGGAATCCAACTGGAATGTTCAACTCCTGGGCCAATTCAAAGTATGGCATTTGAGATGCATCGTCTGCCAATATTCCAGCATAAAAAGGTGACATTTCTGCGATTGCCTGAAGTCCTCCTTCTTGGTACTGCTTCCTTAAGGCTTCTACTGGCCTATTGGCCCCTCCGACTAAAATGACCTCTGAACTATCATCGAACCATAATTGACCATTAGTAACAATGGCTTTCACTATATTGTGTTGACGAAACTTTTCTAGGGTTTTTTCTTTTTGCTCAGCACCTGAGTTGATACCCTCGTACGTTTCGCTACGAAGTGTCGGTGGGTGTGTCATACTCATTAAGGGATTTCCATCAGAATATGCATGAATATGCATATCGATGATCGGCCCATCATAATTTCCCACTGCATTTGCTTCTTGATTATCTGGGCTTGACCTTTCAGAACACCCAGATATTACAATGAGAATGAATAAGTATCTAAACAATTGATTTTTCATAACGCTAGCCAATAATTAATAGGATAACGAGCATACATTGCTCACTTATCTACCCTTCAAGTTAATGAAACTTGTCATTTACGTGGTTGACTCATTATGGAACAATTTTCAGAATTTGTATGAAAATGTCAATAACTGACAACTGCAAGCTCTACGCGGTACAGTTTCAGGGCACAGTTTATGGCGGTTTATGGCAAGCGGTACAGTGGAAAGATGCGAATGGATGATTTTTTGGATCTTTTTCAACAGACTGTCACGCAGGAGGTCGCGGGTTCGAGTCCCGTCCGGACCGCATCAAAAGAGCCGAAAGGC
>JANQST010000407.1 GCA_028279155.1 Cyclobacteriaceae bacterium | reverse complement strand
TTTATAATCTCTTTACCAAAAGCTTCGAGTTGAATGGCAGCAAAATGATTGCCGGAAACTTGGTGGCCTATATGAACATGATCTACAAGTATCGATTCGCCGGTGGAGACGTTCCCGATGAAAGGGTAATGGATCTGTATTCATCCATTTCAGGTGCACTCGAAGAGCATAAGGCGAAAGCTCCGGCCGATCGAAAAAAGCGAATTGACGGAATGATCGGCAATGTGGATAAGCTATTAACTGCAACAAAAGTAGAAATTAGCTGCGAGTTTGTTGAAACCAAGCTAGGACCAAAATTGGATGAAACAGGAGAGCTAAACATGGCCAAAAAAATCTTCCAGTTGATGCTAACCGGAAAATGTACAGACAGTCCATTGGCATTAAAGGCTGCAGGTGTGATCCAGGAAAGTGAGCCTACTTTTACTATTGCTAAGTTTCTTGCACAGAAAAATATTCAGGATGGAAAAACTGATGAGGGGTTGAAGTTTTATGAAGAAGCTGCCAGACTGACTGATGACAATATTGAGAAAGCAGAGACATTTGTGAGTATTGCTCGTATTCAAGCGAAGAATAAACAAAAATCAACTGCAAGAAATAGTGCCCGAAGAGCGCTTTCTTATGATCCTAGTTATTCGGATGCTTACAAATTGATCGGTGATCTCTACATGCAAAGTTTTGATGATTGTGCCGGCGGGGAAAGCAAAGTTGATGACAGAGCTATCTTCATTGCCGCATATGACCAATACCGTAGAGCTGGTAACAGCGCCGGAATGGCAAATGCAAAGGCTCAGTTCCCATCGATTGAAGAAATCTTCAACGAGGGAAAAGAGGAAGGTCAGTCAATCACCATCGGTTGCTGGGTAAACACGACAGTTAAACTGGAGCGAAGGCCTGCCAACTAATTTGAAATTTCAAAAAAATATGTATTCGGCCATTGGAAGAATTTCCTTTGGCCGTTTTTTGTTTTTTCTGGTGGCTTGTCAATTGTTTTCCTGTTCAGACAGAAAAGCATTGGTAGATCAAAAATTATACGAGGGGCCTACCTCAAGCCTTGATAGTGTCAAAACATTGCTTAGCGATTCGGCAAATGTTGTATTGCGACTTTCAGCATCGAAGCAGCTTAATTTTGAAAATGGTGACCAGGAATGGCCGGAGGGGTTTCTTCTTGAGTCTAACAATAGTGAGGGAAAAGCTGAATCCAGCTTTGTAGCCAACTATGTGTTCTATGACAAAAAGGAAGACCTCTATCATGCCAAGGGAAATGTAATTGTCCAGAATTTTGAAAATGGAGATGAGCTCAACACTGAAGAGCTATTTTGGGATCCCGTTGAAGAGGAATTTTTTACAGAAAAATTTGTGACGATTAAATCGGAAGATGAAGTTCATACTGGAGAGGGACTGAAAGCAACCCAGGATTTCTCAGAATATACGATTCTAAAACCCTCTGGCACATTTACAGTTGAAGAGTCTAATTAGCGATTTATGAAACTCCTTGAAGTTATCCTCATTGTTACCGCCTTCACCCTTCTTGTCATCGGGATTCACCAGGCACTTGTTGTTGGCTTTATGGAATCGTACTGGATTTTTATGTTTAGCCTACTCCTTTTATTTTTATATAGGTTCAGCAAGAACAAAAAGGGCAACAAGCCCAACTAGCGCTCAACAAAATGGATGATCCATCCCCCTATTTGATTATTTTCATATGTCTTTTGCTATCAGCATTCTTTTCAGGAATGGAGATTGCATTTGTTTCAGCTGACAAGCTGCATATTGAGGTTTCGAGAAAAAAAGGATCATTCATCGGTCGGATATTGGCTATATTCTCAAGTAATCAATCACAGTTTCTGGCTACCATGTTGGTTGGAAACAACATCGCATTAGTACTTTATGGAATCATAATGGCCGGTCTTTTAGAGCCGATAATTGTTACAATCCTGCCTGAAGTTATATCGACAGATGTATCTGTTTTGATCATACAATCTGTTATCTCAACTTCTATTGTTTTACTTACCGCTGAGTTCCTGCCAAAGAGTTTATTTATCATTAACCCGGATCTCTCACTACGATTTTTTGCGCTTCCAATGGCGCTTATTTATGTCCTGATGTATCCAATAGTATTTCTTGTGGTAAAGCTTTCGGCTCTTTTCATCTTAATGTTTGGATACAAAGTTTCAGATGAAAAACCGGTGTTTGGTTTGACGGATCTAAACAACTACATAAAAAATAACATCCTCAACATTCAGGATGAAGAAGAGGCTGAGATTGACGCAAAAATTTTTCACAACGCAATAGAATTTAAGAAAGTGAGGGTGCGCGAATGCATGCTCCCAAGAACAGAAATCATCGCCGTTGATGTTACAGACTCCATTAAAGAATTGAAGGAAGCATTCATAAAAAGTGGCCATTCCAAGATCATTGTATACAAAGAATCCATTGATGATGTGATCGGATATTGTCACTCACTTGAACTGTTTAAAAAACCAGAAGACATCAAGTCAATTTTGACTCCAATTCTTATTGTGCCGGAGACGGTCCTTGCAAACGAACTGCTGATCCAGTTCATCACAGAAAGAAAAAGTATTGCCCTTGTTGTTGACGAATATGGAGGAACGTCTGGAATTGTGAGCATTGAGGATGTTATAGAGGAGATCTTTGGTGAAATCCGAGATGAGCACGACGATGAATACCTCACCGAACAGAAGATCGATGACAACAATTTCATCTTCAGCGCTCGGCATGAAATAGACTACCTCAACGAGAAATATCAACTGAATATCCCGGAAGCAGAGTACGATACGTTAGGTGGTTTCATCTTCGAATTCCATGAAGATATTCCTCAGGTGAATGAGATAATAGAGATCCCAGGATTCATTATTACCATTATCACCATGGAAGAAAATCGAATAGATAACGTAAAGCTAACACTTGCTCATACCGAGGAGCCAGTCTAGGTTTATGCCATCCTTTTATTCTTTTCTAAAGGTATTCTTCCGCCTAGCCCTTAAATGTTACTTTAAGAAAATCGAAATCGTAGGAATCGAAAAAGTACCAACTGATTCTCCATTGTTAATCACTCCAAATCATCAAAATGCATTTCTCGATGCCTTTCTTGTAGGTGCATTCAGTCCAGTACCGCTCCACTTTCTCACCCGCTCAGATGTTTTTACCTGGTGGAGTAAGCCAATTATGAAGCTATTGAATATGATGCCTGTCTACAGGATTCGTGATGGCTATTCCAGACTCAGTGAAAATGAGGTAATCTTTGAAACGTGCAAAGAATTATTTTCAAAGAACAAATCCATTTTAATGTTTGCTGAAGGGAATCACGGTGAACATCATTACCTGCGTCCTCTCACAAAAGGAGCTGCTCGGCTTGCCATTCAATCTCAACAGGTCATAGAAAGTGAGCTGAAGGTCGTCCCAATTGGACTGAATTACTTTGATCATCAGGCTTCAAATTCCAAAGTAATCGTTGTTTTTGGAACCCCAATTCCTATCTCAGAATTTGTTGACATCTACCAACAAAGCAGCGGACTAGGACTCAACGCTCTAAGGGATGAGATCACAAGTGGGATGAAATCTACCCTGATTATTCCAGAGCAAACTGATAATTATGAAGCACTTAGAAAGACAATCCTCCAAAAAGAAAATGAGGATCTGACTTTCGAGGAACTTAGAAATATCAAAGCCAGTGATTCTGTTGTTGCTGAAGCAAGGTCCGGAAACTGGATGGCTAAAATTCTCAACCCTCTCCCCTTCCTGGTTATTTGGAAAGTAATAAGTAGTGTTAAAGATGTTGTTTTCCATTCTTCATTGAAGTTTGCTATCGGTTTGATCCTGTTCCCGCTTTGGTGGCTGCTCTGTTTTTTTATACTTCTCTGGTTTTTTGGAATTATTCCAGCCACAATTGTTGTTTTGCTAATGATCTTCTCATTACCATTCAGTTACAGATGGTTGAAATAGTTACATACAGTCCTAAATATGCTGATGTCTTCAAGACATTGAACTATGCCTGGATCGAAGAATTTTTCACCATTGAGGAGTTTGATAAAATAATTCTTGAAGACCCTGATGGGCAGATTATTAGAAAGGGAGGAGAAATATTGGTTGCCATATTGGATGGGAAACCGGTAGGGGTTTGTGCCTTAATCAAAACCGATGAAGACCTTTTCGAACTAGCTAAAATGGCTGTTGCAAATGAAGCAAGAGGTCAAAAGATTGGCTTGAAACTAGGAATAGGTATCATAGAAAAAGCAAGAGAATTCGGAGCTAAGAAATTATTTCTCGAAACGAATAGTAAACTTGGACCAGCAATCTCACTGTATCAAAAATTGGGGTTCAAGAATTCAACTGATCAAGATGGAGTGTATGATCGGTGTAATATTAAAATGGAGTTCGAATTGAAATAGTATTACCTGCTTCGCTCAAATCTCGCTTTGTCATAGATCACCTTCCCAGCCTCATCCCATTCCTTAATAATATATGGGGTAAAGTCATAATTAAAGGGATCATCTGAATACCTTACTTCTCGCTTCACTCTTCTTCCATCATAGTATTCTTTCCAGAGACCAACTCGATGATTGAATTTGTAGATACCTCTTGCTGCAAGCGACCCATTCTCTCGGAAGGCAAAATATTCACCATTCCTTTCCCCATAATGCATGGGGATTACTTCTCTGAGTTTTGTTTTCTCAAAGTCATAGTAAGATAACAGGGATTCTTGAGGCCAGCCTTTCCACCAATGCGTCTTGTCTTGCAGAATATCATATTTATTCAGCCGAACCCAACGCTTGTGTTTCATCCCTTTGTAATACCATCCTTCTTCCAACACTTGCTCCCCAATCATTTTTTTGTAAGGACCATGCAAAACACCCGCATTGGACTGATCAACCCGAAGGGAATTGACAATCTTCTTTTTCTTATAGTCATACCAGTAAAAATCCCGTGCATACTCAGGTGGTGCTTCATAGACTTTTAACATGTGGAAGATTTCGAAAACCACCTCACCTCTAATCAAATCCCTCGTATAACCCTTCCTGGTTTTTATTCCAAAAAAGACATTCTTTTTCACTTTCTTTTTCTTCTGCTTGACCGGTTCAATCTCAGTCTTTTGGGTAGACTCCAAATCCAAAGTTAGGGGTGTATCATAATCAACTTTGAATATTTCCTCAATAGTTTCCGTTTGGGTTGGATCTTCCTGCGCATTACTCATGATTGCAGGAAAAACCATCAACATATAAACCAGTACTCTAAAGTCTTTCATTCAAAATTCAATCATTCATGTATTCAATCATTCAAATCACTCTCCCGCTCCTCCACTTATCGATTGACCAAAAAACAACGCATTCATAAAGATTTTATTGGTCCCCCACCAGAAAGCTCTAAAGTTAGGATTATCTGTTAATGTAATTACCCTGCCTCTCCCCACTGCAGATATAGTCACCGCCGGAGAATCTTTGAATCGCTCAAGGTTTTCTTCAGAAACATATCCGGATAAAAGCGGACTTGAGGTATAAACCAACGGATTGGCATATGCATTTTTGGATTTCTCCATTACCAAATTATGATTTCTAAAAAGTGGCATTCGATCACTTTCTAGTCCATACGCCAATGGATGAGTAAGATCAACCCTAGCTTCAAAAATGGTACCACCCGTCACTTGCGCACCTCTGAATTCGTTTAGCTTGTCGTATGGCTTGTACGTATCATCACTATTATCATTTTTCTTATAAGCTACTTTGGTGATCTCTTTGTCGCTCAGCCATTTTCCTCCATTTTTCCAGGCAATAACAACTCCTCCGCCACGAATCCACTTTTTCAGGTTTTCCACCCCGGAGTCACGGATTGCTGAAAGATTTCCATTTCCGATCACGAGTCGATTGTACCTGCTCAGGTCCATTGAATTTACTCTAGAAATAGGGAGGAGCGTAACCTTCATTTTTAGGCGTTGATCCATCAGATGCCAAACCTCCCCAGCTTCATTACTGCTCAACCCTCTATCTACCAGAACAGCGACTTTAGGCTCGTCCACCTTGGTGTTGCTTCGACTCCCAATATCGACACCATTTACTGCAAGGCCTGTTGTAATTGCAAAAACGTCTACAGCATCTTCTTTGATGATTGTGTCAATTGTTGATTCAATTAAGCTCCTCTTGTCCTCCTGAACACCTACAGGAATTATCATGGTTCCTCTTGGATAAGTTCGCTTAGAGTCAGTGTGTGTTTCATGAAGCATCTGTACAACCACTCCCTGTTCAAGCAATCGGTTGATGGCACGGAAAGCGTAATAGCCATAAGGTTCTATTGCATATGCATACGATCCTTTTGATCCCACCAGCTCACCTTCCGGTTGCTGTGGAGTTACAACTTTGTCACCCAAAAGTCCCGAGTTATAATCACGTCCCAGGCTGGCGGATTTAATATTATAAGCCAATGGAAGTGTCCACGTGGACACATCGTAAAAAAGGCTGTCGTTAAATGTAGTTCGGGTTTCAAAGATGGCCCTTGCCAGTCGATACTGTGGTTGATTTAAAGGAACAACATAAGCTGACCCCGGATTGTATCTTTTCCCCTGCTTTGTTATCCCATTTTTCAGCTCATATACATCGACTTTATGTTGTGTCAGCATCTTAAGTAACTCGTAATTCTTGGTGGCATCACGATCTGATCCAAAAACAAAAGCTTTCTCGCTATCCCTTGTAGCAAGATTGGAAGCACTTTGATAAAAGTCTCTTTGATAATCGAGAAACTCTTTTCTGTGCCCAATACCAGAAGCCATGCTCGACAATGAAGCAGTAAAGTGATTTCTTACAGCCATTGGGAACGTCAGAATCCCAAACTGATTTTCCTGTGCGTGTCCCCTTGAACTCGCTTGCTCAAACAAAATTCCAATTGACCCATTTACGTCCGGATAGGTAGATCCTTTTCCAATATAGAAATCATCAAAGCTTTCTTCGCTGTAATAAAGCGATCCGATTTTGTCTAAATACTCGGAGTGGAACTTTGCCATTTTGTGAGTCAATTCCACGTTCTTTTCCGGTGTCCATGGAAACTTCCTTGCAGGAATTCCTGGCTGAAAAAAGAAGGTCGAGTTAGTGCCCATCTCATGATGATCAGTCAAAATGTTGGGTTTCCACTCATGAAATCTTTTAATTCTTCCTCTTGATTCAGGGTGAGCCAATGGTAACCAATCACGGTTTAGGTCAAACCAATAATGGTTTGTTCTTCCACCAGGCCATGCTTCCTGGTACTCACGATCATTTGGATCAGGATTGATCATATGTGATCGGTGTACATTGACCCAACTTGCAAAACGATTTAAGCCGTCCGGATTGAATGAGGGATCAATTATAATTACAGAATTCTCAAGCAATTCATCAATCTCACTTCCTTGAGCAGCAGCCAAATGATATACCGTAAGTAGCGAAGCATTCGATCCACTCGCCTCATTGCCATGCACAGAATATCCTAGCCACATAACAATTGGCATCTCATCGGTATTTAAACTTCCGGACTGGGAAGGATCTGTTAGCTTTAAATGATCTGCCTGAATCTGACCAAGTTTGGCGTGATTGGCTTCTGAAGTAAATATCAAATGCATCAGCGGTCTTCCTTCATAGGTCCCTGCAAATTCCTCCAGAATGACACGATCCGAAGATGCAGCCAATGTCCGCATGTAATAGATCAGCTGATCATGACTCACGTGCCATTCACCGGGATGATATCCCAAAACTTCCTTTGGTGTTGGAATATTGGGATCATAAGAAACATCGCTTGGTAAGTAATATGACATGTCTACCTGGGCTGATACAGACAAGGAAATGACAAATAGGATAAACGCTGCAAATTTTTTCATGGAGTTGTTGTTTTTTGGGTCGCCTAATCTAGCTAATGAAAGGGGCACAAAAAAACCCGCTTGGATAAGCGGAAAAATGAAGTGAAACTATCTTATCACGATCCTTCTAGTGGTTTTTGTTGAACTTTTTTTAATGTTCAAAAGGTATACACCCTTATTCAAGCTCGATATATCAAGAACTACTTTTCCGCCCAAAAAAGTCGAATTTAGATTGAATCTTTTTCCCGTTGTATCGAGAATATCTACTTGAAACAAGTTGCTTTCATCAGATGGCACTTCTATATGAAGTTCATCAGAAGCTGGATTTGGATAAACAATAACTTCTGGAAGAAGATCTGAATTTCCAAGAACAGGAAAAACAAAGTCTTCCGAGAATTCAGATCCACAAAGATTCGTCACCTGAACAGAGTATATTCCTTCATCAATGACCTGTAAAGAAGTTGAGTTTTTACCATCTAAAGGATTGCCATTCAAATACCACTGTATATCGCCAGCAGAATTTGTACTTAATTGATCAGATCCATCGAATTCTATTTCTGGAACCGGAACATCTAAGACTGTTATTGTTAGAGTAGAGGTTGGTCCATCTCCACATGCATTTGAAGCATAAACCGTGACATCAAAAGTTCCAGTTCGATTCCAAGTAATCGAACCTATTTCACTACCGGTAATCGTTCCACCGTCTGAAAGACTCCAACTAAAGTCATAAAACGATTTACCATTTGAATCCGATAGAGTTAAAGTTTGGCTTCCGTCTAGCAGGCACCACTCTTCATCTCCAATAATTGTGAACTGTTCCTGAGGCTGACCTATTAGGAGATTGAATATTGCCCCTGCTCTTCCTATAACTGTAGCATTGAATTCATCCGTGAAATGAATACCTCTTAACTCCGAGCTTGTCGGAACCCCAATTCTATTCCATGATTGGCCTCCATTTGTTGTAAACTGAATATTGAAAGAGGTTGCGATATAACCATTATCAGAATCAAAAAAGAATATCGAATATATGTCTGGGTTAGACTCTACTTTTAAGGTATCAAAGGAAATCCCACCATCTTGAGTTCTATAAATTTCTCCGCGATCACCTCCAATGAATCCTAAATCTTCATCCACAAAAAACATGGAGTTTGCCAAACCAATATCAGTCTCGTTGGTGACCATCCACGTATCCCCACCATCTGTCGTTTTCAATAGAATTCCATCTGCGGCCAAGTATCCTATGCTCGCACCAATAAAAAAACTTTGCTTAATTCTAGAACTTGTTGCTAACGTTGAAATGGCCCAATTCTCACCTCCATCAGTTGTCGAGTAATAGGTTCCCGAACTCCCGGAAGCAAATCCGTTCATGTCATCAAAGAAATGAATGGTTCGTAGATCTTGGACAGAACTGAAAACTACTTCCCAGGTTTGGCCCCCATCAGTAGATTTTATGATATCACTATCAATAGAAGTAGAAGTTAGAAGTGAACTCACAGCATAGACATTCTGTTCACCCCAAGAAAAATCTCTTACCCAATAGTTGGTGTTTGAGACAACCTTATTCCAATCTTTACCTGAATTTGTTGTCCTGTAAATTGTACCTCCCTCACCTCCGACAAGACCCAAATCCTCATTGTACTCCAGAGCATAAAGAAAGTGAGTGTCGTTCGAAGTGACTGAAAACCAATTTTCTCCGTAATCAACTGTTTTTTGAATTGATCCAAATCTCCCGACAACAAATCCAATGCCATCGTCTACAAAGGTCATATCATAATCAAATCTGTTAAAAGTAGTTGTTGCATTCACTTCTACCCATGTATCTCCTCCATCTGTTGTTTTCAAAATTGCATAGGGAGCATTCGCAACGGGGCTGAATTCTGGGGAATCACCTCCATACACAAACCCGTTTGTATCATCTATGAAATGAATCCTCGGGGTGGTGGATTCGAAAATATCAAGTTTAAGTGTATCCCAAGTCTGGCCTGCATCCATAGTCTTTACTAATGCCACCCCTTCTATTTCGGATAAATAGTTTGTTGTAACAAACCATTTTTGTAAATCAAAGAACTCGGCATACCTAAGTTCCGCAGATTCATCTTGAAACAACGTTTCCCAATTTTCACCATTATCATCAGAATGGTAAATTGCCGTGATAGTGTGCAACAACACTTCCGAATTGTTGTAAACATGGATGTTGCTTATTCGTGAATCAAAACTCTCCACTAGATTCCAGTTTTCGCCTCCATCTAAGGTTCGATAGAGGTCTCCTTCCTCATTGGCAAATCCTGTTAACTCATTGAGGAAAAGCAAATGTTCCCCAAATATTTGCGGCCCAACCACCGACCATGATTGACCCCCATCATCCGTTTTAAGTATATTGAACCGGGACTTAATAAACCCATTCATTTCATCTACAAAATGCAAACCAAAGTTCTGTTCGCCTCCTCCAGTATTTAAAAAATCCCATGAATCTCCACTGTCTTCGGTCCTTAAGACAACTCCACCATTTCCAACTGCATACCCAACATCATTGGTTACGAATTGAATCTCATTAATATCATAGAGCGTAGGAAGTGAGTTCTGAAGATGGACTATTTCACAACCTGATGCTAAAATTTCATCGGAATCATTTCCATTGAAATCCAGTGTCAATCCAAGAGAATGCTCCTGGCCAGGTACAATAGCTTGTGTTCTATACTTCTCAAACGAATCTACCAAAGGATCCACTTGTTGAGGGAATACTCTTAAGGAAAAAAAAGTCAAGAGGAGGAGAAATGATTTTTTCATGGTGAACGCTTTTGTGGGCTAATCTAGCTAATCAAAAGGGCACAAAAAAACCCGCTTGCATATGCGGGTTTTACCTATTTAATCTATAAAATCCTATATCATCTCTACGCTCCGATTCACAAAGTCGGTCAAAGCTTTTCCTTCTAACATTCCTTGAGAAAGTAAGGCCAAATCGTATGCCTGTTTTGCCAAACGTTCCCTTTTCTTGTCTGTCTTAGAATCCAAAATCTTTCTAATTACTTCGTGATTCGCATTCACAGCAACTGAAAGATTCATTGGCATGTCTCCAAACATCATTGGCCCTCCACCAGTTGCCTGCATGTCTTTCATTCGCCTGATAAACTCCGGAAGTGTGATTGTCACAGGAAGATCATCTGTCGCCATTGCTTCGACATTCACTGTATTGTTTTTGTCATCAATGGCTTTTTCGAAAATTCCTTTCAAGGTTTCATTCTCCTCATCACTCAACATAGATTCCTTTTTCTCATCCTTATCGATGAGCTTATCAATCACATCCGCATCTACACGCTGTAAGACCATCTTCTCATTTTTCTGCTCCAGGTGGCTGATAAAATGGCTATCAATCGGGCCATTCAACTCAATTACATCGTAGCTGCGCTTCTTGGCTGTTTCGATGTAGCCATGCTGCTTGTCTTTATCGGTTGTATAAAGAACCACTGCATTTTTATCCTTATTTGTTTGGTTTGCTTCGATTTGCTTCTTGTACTCCGCAATGGTGAAATGCTTTTCATCCAAATTCTTGAGCAGCACAAAGTCTTTAGCCTTTTCATCAAACTTCTCTTCGGAGATCATTCCATACTTTACAAAGACTCCAATGTCTTCCCATTTCTTCTCGTATCCTTCACGATCATTTTTGAAAAGGTCTGCTAATTTGTCGGCCACCTTCTTTGTAATGTATCCGTTAATCTTTTTCACATTAGAATCCGATTGAAGGTAACTTCTTGAAACATTCAATGGGATGTCAGGAGAATCAATTACTCCATGTAAAAGTTGTAAGAATTCCGGTACAATGTCCTTCACTTCATCAGTGATGAACACTTGTCGCGAATACAATTGGATTTTGTTTTTCTGCAGATCAAAATCCTTCTTGAGTTTCGGGAAATAAAGAACCCCTGTTAGGTTAAATGGATAATCGACATTCAGGTGGATCCAGAAAAGCGGATCTTCACTAAAAGGATATAGTGTCTTATAAAACGCCAGGTAATCCTCATCTTTCAAATCGTTTGGAGACTTGGTCCAGATAGGTTCCGTATCGTTAATGATGTTGTCAACTTTTACCGACTTGTACTTGACATTCCCATCTTTATCTTTTCCATCCTCTTCGCTTTTGTCCTTTTGTCCAAATTTGATTTGGATTGGAAGGAACTTCGAATATTTGTTTAGGATACCTTCTATCCGAGCATCTTCCAAAAATTCCTCCGAATCATCAGCGATATGCAAGATGATATCAGTTCCCCTGGTTTTCTTCTTGTCAGGTTTGATTTCAAAATCTGTTTCACCCGTACAGATCCACTTTGCTGCCTCAGCTCCTTCTTGATGAGAAAGTGTTACGATCTCAACTTTCTTGGCAACCATGAAAGCAGAATAGAAGCCCAGACCAAAGTGTCCGATGATCTGCTGGTTGTCAGCTTTGTCTTTGTATTTTTCAATAAACTCGGTAGCGCCAGAGAAAGCGATCTGGTTGATGTATTTCTTGATCTCCTCGGCTGTCATACCGATTCCCTTATCGGAAACCTTGATGGTTTTTTTCTTTTTGTCAACAGAAACTTCAACTGTCAAATCGCCCAGTTCCCCGCTATACTCACCTAATGCTGCCAGCTGCTTAATTTTCTGTGTGGCATCAACTGCGTTGGAAACTAGCTCCCTAAGAAATATTTCATGATCTGAATAGAGAAATTTCTTGATGATTGGAAATATGTTTTCCGTATGAATTGATATTGTGCCTTTTTCTTGCATGATCTAAAATTAATTTTTATCAAAGTCGCTATCGACAAATTCCATTCCAGTCAGAAAAATCTGACATCTTGTCACGACATGAAAATGCTGTGGTTATACGTTATCGGATTCGATCGGCACTGCGTACCAATGCTTCGTCTTTTCTTATGAATCTGTTGGCCAGAAAATTATTGAACATGGCAACTATAGGAAGGTAGAAGCCCATCAAAAATGTACCTTGTTGTTCAGGAATCATTAAGGCATTTGCTTTCAGAGAAAAATATACCGTCCCTACGATGGTTAGTGCAGAAATAAGCGAAAAAAGTGCATTCAACTTTACTTGGGTCATTCTGTTTTTATACTTGAAAATCGAGAAGAGCATGATTCCTGCAGCCAGGAATGCTCCGATAGAAATTAACATCACGTTCTGAACTCCGAGCAATTCCATGGTTCCTGAAGCAGTTTGTTGCTCGAATCGAATCTCAAACGCGTTCATCGTTATCAATCGTGATGCCTCTAAGTCTGCTTTCTGCCAAAGAGGAAAAAATGTCATGGCAATCATTGCTGCTGCCGCGATAAACATAAAGATGGATTGGACTCGCTGAATCATTTTATAGAAATTATGGCGCAAATATAAATGAGCTCAATCTGGATATTAATTATTCCCCTTATTTTGCGTCGTGCGGTATTTTCTTGACATCAGTTACAAAGGAACGAACTTTCATGGTTGGCAGATTCAGCCCAACGGAAATACTATTCAAGCAGAATTGGAGGCAGCATTGTCTACAATTTTAAAAACTGAAACCGCAGTAGTTGGAAGTGGCCGAACCGATACGGGCGTTCATGCGTCACAGCAGATTGCACATTTTGAATGCGAGTCAATTCCAACCGAACTGGTGTACAAACTAAATTCTTTTCTTCCCAAGGATATCAGTGTGAATGATTTGAAGGAGGTGAATGTCGATGCACATGCACGTTTTGATGCAAAAAAAAGAACGTATCATTATCACATTCATCAGAAGAAAAACCCTTTCTTTCAGGATACTTCATATTACTTCAACCAAGATGTTGATGTCGAACTTATCTCAAAAGGATGCGAAATAATTGGGAGTTGGGAGAACTTTGAGTGCTTTAGTAAAGTTCATACTGAAGTGAATAATTTCAATTGCGAAATTTTTAAAGCAGATTGGCAACAAAAGGGAGATAATCATCTCTTCATTATTGAGGCTAACCGATTTCTAAGAGGGATGGTGAGAGCCATAGTCGGAACTCTTCTTGATCTTGGCACAGGAAAAACATCTCTGATGGAATTGGGGGAGATCTTAAAAAGCAACGACCGTAGAAAAGCAGGTCGAGCTGTCCCTCCTCAGGGATTGTTTTTAAAAAAAATAGAATACCCAACGAACATTTATAAATAGCATTGGAAAAAGAAACCACCAGCGGAAATATTGTAGATCTTAAGGTTCTTAAAAGGCTTTTTGTTTTTGCCCGACCGTACAAGGCTATTTTCTATTTTTTGATATTTCTAACCATTTCATTAAGTATTGTTGGTCCTATTCGACCGGTTATAATTCAACAAACCATTGATACCAATGTAGCCAATGGCGACTATCCTGGGCTGGTAAATATGATATTGCTATTGCTTGCACTTCTCATTGTCCAGGCAATTATCCAGTACCTACATACCTACTATTCAGGTTGGTTGGGACAAAACATCATCAAAGACATTCGAATTAAGCTTTACAAACACATCCAATCCCTTAGACTCAAATTTTTTGACAAAACGCCAATAGGACGACTGGTGACTCGCAATGTTTCGGACATCGAAACACTTGCGGAGGTATTTAGCACTGGAATTGCTGGGATCATTTCCGATGTACTGCAAATTTTGGTAATTCTTGGCGTGATGTTCTATATGGACTGGACCCTAACGCTCGTCAGTCTCGCGCTCTTCCCACTCTTATTGCTGGCCACATATGTCTTCAAGGAGAAAATAAAGTTTGCCTTCAACGAGGTGCGAACGGCTGTATCTAATTTGAACACATTCGCCCAGGAACATATCACTGGAATGAACATCGTTCAGATTTTCAACAGTGAAAAAAGAGAGTTTGAAAAATTCAAAGAAATAAATCGAGAACATCGAAGAGCTAACATTCGCTCTGTCATGTATTACGCGGTGTATTTCCCAGTGGCAGAAGTTATCCAGGCAGCAGGCATTGGGTTAATCGTTTGGTATGGCGGTGGAGAGCTAGTCCAGGGAAGTTTGCAATTTGGTACATTGATCGCTTTCATCATGTTCAACAACATGTTCTTCAGGCCGATCCGTATGATTGCTGATCGTTTCAATACACTCCAAATGGGAATAGTATCTTCAAACAGAATTCTGGATCTTCTAGATAACACCGATCATATTACAAATAATGGAGATCATCAACCTATCGAGATAAGGGGTGATGTTAAGTTTGATAAGGTGTGGTTCGCTTATAATGATGAGGATTGGGTCTTGAAAAATATTTCCTTTGATGTCAAACAAGGAGAAACCATCGCGCTGGTTGGTGCTACTGGTGCTGGAAAATCATCGATTATCAATCTACTTAGCAGGTTTTATGAGATAAACAAAGGTGAGATCGTAGTGGATGGAACTGCAATTACTACATACGATCTCTCCAACTTGAGAAAGCACATCGCTGTAGTTCTACAAGATGTTTTCCTTTTCTCGGGATCCATACGAGATAATATCACTTTAAAAAATCCTCATATCGGTTTGGAAAAAGTCAAAGCTGCTGCTGAATTAGTTGGCGCACATTCATTTATTGAAAGGCTGCCTGGTGGATATGATTACAATGTCATGGAACGTGGTGCTACCTTATCGGTGGGCCAAAGACAACTCATATCATTTGTTCGAGCAATGGTATACGACCCAAAAATCATCGTTTTGGATGAGGCTACCTCGAGTGTTGATACGGAAACAGAAGAGTTGATTCAACAAGCCATTCAGAAAATGATGCAGGGGAGAACATCCATTGTTATTGCTCACCGACTATCCACTATCCAAAATGCGGATAAAATACTGGTCCTCGAAAAAGGGGAAATTGTTGAGGAAGGAACTCACACCAAGCTTCTGGAGAAAGATGGGGTTTACGCTCAACTACATCAAATGCAATACAAAGAGGTAGCAGGAATAGCCTAGCTTCGATACTCAACTTCTTATATTTGACCTATGAACCGCGCCAAGTGGATTTACATAACCATAATTGTTGCTTGCCTTGGAATTACACTGGTTGCCACCTACTATTCACTTGGTGGATTTGACAAACTGGAAGTCTATGCTTTTGAAGGTAGTAGTAGAACGGTTATAGGCCAACACTATATCGGTGAAGCCAAATCACCAGATATCAGAATGCTTGTTGACGAAGTAAAAGAAATGGTTGACAATGAGCGATTGAAAGGTCAGTTCACCCTGGTTGAATATTTCGATGATGCTATCAGTGAAGATTCCATTCACTTGTTCATCGGTGCCTCATTTGAAGGAATAAAAAATGTATTGGAATTACCTGCAGGGTATACGTTTGAAGAGTTCAACACAAGAAAAATTTATAGAGCCTTTATTACCCAGCATCCTTTGGTGCGACCTTACCCCGCGGAAATTAGAAGTATGATGGAAGTACGAGCCATCGAGGATGGAGAAGTACTGGCACCTTTCACATTTGATATTTACTATGACGATGGAAGCCTTCGAACCGAATCGTGGGTGAGGGAATGAGAATTTAGAATAATTCGATTGTAGATTGTTAGATTTCGGTCAGGATCAATCCACTATTTCTTCTTCAGCCGCCAACTGTTTATCGTGAAGTTGTTTGTAGATGCCATTTCTGGAAAGTAACTCATCATGTGTCCCTTGTTCTACAATTTCTCCATCATCTAGAACAACAATTTTGTTAGCAAGTTTGGCTGATGAAACACGATGAGAGATAATGACCGAAGTTCGACCTTGCATGATTCTTTGCATCGCATTTAAAATGGCATTTTCGGTCTTGGTATCAACAGCAGATAAAGCATCATCCAAAATCAGGATCTTTGGCTCTCTGGCAATTGCCCGGGCAATTGAGACACGCTGCTTTTGTCCTCCTGACAATGTGATTCCACGTTCACCAACACGTGTGCTGAATCCATCTTTCAAATCCTTGATGTTTTCCAAAAGATCTGCATCTTCAGCGGCTCCTCTTATCTCCTCAGGAGACATTTTACGATTTCCAAAAGAGATATTATTCTCAATAGTATCTGAAAAAAGGAAAACATCTTGGGGTACATATCCAATTTGACTCCTTAATGAAGACAACGAGTAATCTTTTACATCTACTCCATCAATTTGAAGATTACCTTCGTTTACATCATACAACCTACATAGAAGGTTGGCTACCGTGCTTTTTCCTGAACCTGTGGTACCTATTATGGCGATAGATTCCCCGGCATTTACTTCAAAGTTCACGTTTCGAAGCGCTTTGATACCCGAATCAGGATAAATGAATGTGACATTCTCAAATCTGATTTTACCTTCAATCTCTTTTTCCATCTCCTTCAGCGAGACAATATCCGTTTTTGTATTCAAAAACTCATTCACTCTTTTTTGAGATGCCGCAGCTCGTTGAATAATAGAGGTGATCCAACCCAAGGCCGTTACTGGCCAGGTCAACATGTTGACGTAGATAATGAATTCAGCAATGTTACCTGTGCTGACTTCTCCTGCAAATACCTGTACAGAGCCGATATAAACAGTCAAAATCACACTCAATCCAATCAAGCTCATCATCAGCGGCATAAATAGTGATTGCACAAAAGCGAGTTTGAGTGAACGCTTTTTGTAATGCACACTTTCCTTATCAAATTCGTTTGCCATTGCATCTTCTCTCACAAATGACTTGATAACCCGAATCCCCGAAAATGCTTCTTGTACAAACGTTGAGAGCCCGGATAAGCTCTCTTGAATTTCTTCAGAACGTTTGTTGATAATGCTGCTTACGTAATAAATACTGAAAGAAAGAATAGGAAGTGGGATCAATGAATAGAGTGTGAGTGTTGGGTTAATCGAAAACATGTAAGGGATCACCATTAGCATCAAGGTGGATAAGTTCACACCGTACATTATAGCTGGACCAACGTACATTCTGACCTTGCTTACATCTTCCGAAATACGGGCCATCAGATCTCCCGTATTATTCTTTCTGTAAAAGCTGAGTGGAAGCGTCTGATAGTGTTCGAAAATTTCATTTTTTAGATCATATTCGATCCTCCTGGACATCACGATGATGGTTTGGCGCATGAAAAACAAAAACACCCCTCTTAAAAAAGCAGACAAGAGAATGAGAGCCGCTAGGATGACGATACTGGAAGTAAACAGATCATAGGTTCCAACTTGCAAGTCAAAACCATCAAATGATTGAAAGATCCCAAAACTTCGCTGAAGAATATCGAAAGCATAACGAACAAAAACAGCAGGAATAATCGCAAAGAAATTTGCAATTATGATGAAAACAACACCGAATATTAGGTGAAACTTGTACTTGACAAGGTATTTATTGAGGTAAGCTAGGTCTTTCACGAAATTTTATAACAGTCTGATATCCAAATGGTTTTGTAAGAAATAAGATATTTTTGCATGCCCTGTCCAATTGGAGCTTTTCCATTGGGCTTCCATTGAAACCTATTCGGATAGAGAAGGTATAAAATTAGAATAAAGTTCATTTATAATGATAGACGTTCAACCCGAAGTAAAAAGCAAAGATGTTTTCTCTCAAATGCAAAAAATGGAACACGAACAAGTTGTGTTCTGTCAAGATGAGCATACAGGATTAAAAGCAATTATTGGCATTCACAACACAGTTTTAGGTCCGGCAATGGGTGGGACCAGAATGTGGAACTATGCCACCGAGGAGGAGGCGTTGAATGATGTTTTGCGTTTATCCAGGGGGATGACATTCAAATCAGCTTTAGCAGGTCTCAATATAGGGGGTGGCAAAGCGGTTATTATTGGAGATGCCAGAACTCAAAAAAATGAAATCTTCATGCGAAGATTCGGAAAGTTCGTCAATAGCCTAAATGGCAAATACTACACTGCCGAAGACGTCAATATCAGCACCCGTGATATTGAATACATGAGCATGGAAACCCCTTTTGTTGTGGGGAAACCAGAAAACATGGGTGGATCAGGAGACCCTAGCCCAATGACTTCTTACGGAGTGTATATGGGTATGAAAGCGGGAGCCAAAAAAGCGTATGGTTC
>JANQST010000436.1 GCA_028279155.1 Cyclobacteriaceae bacterium | reverse complement strand
TACCTTATTTTGATCAAAGAGTTTGGGGCAATGTTCAAGTCCCATTTCTGTGAATCGCTGTTCCATACATAAGAAATTTCCTCGTTCTCTCCGTTCTTAATTGACTTGATTTTCAAAAATTCAGCCCATCCCTTATCAATAGCCGGAGGTATTCCCCAGGGGTTCATTTCCAAGTTTGGCTCATCGATTATAAAAGATGCCTCTACTGATACAAGCCTTAGATCGCTTGCGCTGAATTTAATTGTGTACCTCGGGATTGCATTAGTATTCGAAAAGGAGAAATTCCATAGGATACAAAGGATCACAATAAGGGAAATCCTTTTTTGATTGCTTTTGAGGCTCGCTTTATCTTTTATGATGGTCATTGAACATACTGTTGGACTGATTTCAATTTTACGTCAGGGCAAGTACGATGTTATGAATAATTATAATTTGAGCGTAATAGCTTCATTGAGTTGGGGATCTTATTTAAGAAATGGATGTCGTAAGTTTCTCCAAAAAATCAATTTGTGTTGCGAGAGCCCGGTTGGATTTGCTGGCCACCGCTTTAAACTTCCAGAAGATACATTTAAATAAATTGGACTAAAACCTAGTGTTCTAACGTGGAAGCCTCGCTTTTCTTTTTCACTCATTTCTTAGAATTCTAATTGGATTTATTATAGAAGCTTTAAAGGCCCTGTAGCCAACACTGCCTACGGTTATTAATAGTGTAATCAACAAAGCGAGTATGAAATAGAAAGGACTGATGTCTACTCGATAAGCAAAACCCTCAAGCCATCTGTTCATAGCTACAAATGCTAAAGGAAAAGATATTATGGTCGCTGCACATACAAGTAAGAGCAGGCGGGTAGAGAGAATCCAAATAATGTGCAATGATTTTGCTCCAAACACCTTTCTAATACCTATTTCTAACATTTTTTGATGAATCGTGAATGCAATCAGTCCAAAAAGTCCCAGGCAGGCGATGAAAATAGATGTCCATGAAAAAATGTTAAACAATAAAAGAATCTTCTTGTCCTGAATGTAGAACTGATCAAGTAGATCGTCCATAAATGTGTACTGCAATATTTCGTCCGGGTAAACACTTTGCCATGCCGATTCAATTGTCTCTAAGGTTTCCGGAACATTCAACCCTGAAATTTTCAACCCTGCCTCATAATGAAGCCTGGGAAAATATAACATGACTGTAGGTGGAATCTCTTCATGCAGTGAACGGACATGAAAATTCTGAACTACTCCAATAATAGGTCCGGACATATGATTAATACCAAGTTCTATGTTTTGACCTATCACATCAATAGGATTTTCAATTCCCATTGCATTCAGTGCAGATTCATTGATGACAAACTCATTTTTTTTTGATTGCCATGTAGTCGATGAGGTGAGCCATTGACCAGCCAGTAATCGTAGCCCATAGGTTTCCATGTAATCATTGTCGACAGTCTTAAGGCGAATGTTGGCTTCTTCAAGGTTTTCCTTATTGGTAAAAGTGAAGGAAGTACCCAGGTCATTATTGGAAGTTGGAGCACCTAGACCAAAGGATACATGTTTGATGTCTTTATGCTGTAGCAGAATCGATTTCAGTTTTCTTAATTCGGTGCTGTCTCTTGAAAATAGGGGAGCAGTAATAATAGCATCCTGATCAAACCCCAGGTCTTTGTTCCTGATGAACTCTATCTGACTGAATACAATTAGCGTCCCAATTATCATAATCTGAGAGATGACAAACTGGAAGGAAACCAGGAATTTTCGAAGCCCTGCGCCTTTAAGGGTGACACTGCTGTACTCCGATTTTAGCGCGCGAATAGCTTTGAATTGTGAAATCATAAATGCAGGATACCAGCCGGCAAGCAGAGACACTATGACGAACAGGGCGGTGGATCCAATCAAGAAAGTATGATCTGAAAAAGAAATGACTAATTCCTTGTTCATAAATGTATTGTAGAAAGGAAGGATAAGCCACGTCACGAACATTGCGCTCAACAATGAAACCAGCGTCAGAATCATCGATTCGAGTACGAACTGATTGATAAGCTGTCCTGGTCTGGCACCCAGCACTTTTCTCACGCCAGCCTCACGGGCCCTCCTGGATGCCATTGCCGTATTGAGATTGATAAAGTTGATACAGGCAATGATCATAATGAAAAGACTTACGCTGCTAAGTATTAGCAGATAGTCTTTACTAACAGTAGAAATGCGGGGGTCTGCATAACGTTTGTTAAAATGAATATCATTAAGCGCCTGAAGGTAGTAATTGTTGTTTTCCTTTTCTGTGCCTTCGTGGTATTTCTGAACCAGTTGATATAGCCTTTTTTCAACCGATTGCAGATTGTCATTTGAAGGCAGTTTCAAATAGCAATACCCAGACAATACCATGGACCAACTATTGATAGCATCAAAGTCCGCAGTAAATTGGCTGGAAAGTGTGGGATAGGATACGATCAGGTTAAAATCAAGGTGTGTTTGGGTGGGCGAGGAAACCACACCAGCAATCTCTATGTTCTCATCTGCCAGTTTGATGATTCTTCCGATAGGGTCTGCTTCTCCAAAAAGAACCATAGACATTTCATCCGTAATAAGTGCCTGGCCAGGAGAGTTTAGTATGCGCTTTGGATTTCCGGATAGTACCTCAAAGTTTAAAACCTCGAAGAATTCACTGTCTGCAAAAACAACATTGTTGACGTATCTCAGCTCGTTATCATATTTTACCTTTTCCATTTCTGAATAATGAAATCCGGTTACTTTTCCTGCTCCTTGAATTTCGTTTCTGATAGCAGTAGCCATTGGATAAGGAACATTAGATGAATAATTCATCTTGGCCTGATCTTGCTTGTGTAATACGACGCGATAGATGTTATCCGATTCTGCGAAGCGATCAAATGAGTACTCGTACTGAATAGCGATAAAGGCAAACAATACAGAAGAAAGTCCCAATGTCAGACCAAAGTAATTGATCAGGGCATAAACTCGATTCCTGCGTAGTGAACGAACAGACGTAATGATATAATTGATAAGCAGTCCTTTTGAAGTTTTCATTTGAGTGAATTTTTTAAGATTTGACCATTGGAAAGCTTTTAATATGTTCCATGCATAGAACATGTGGGCCTTTTTTATGTTTGAAGTTGTGGCTCTTTCGAAAAAGAGTTCAGCAAGGTCTCCCTCAATTTCTTCGATGCGATCTTCGCGGCAGAACCAACTTAGAATTCTGGTGAGAATTCGGGATGGAGTGGGGGTATCCATTTATGAAAAAGAAATTCGTTGATACAGTCTTTTTCTAAGCTCGAAGGTCTCGCTCAAAATCGTTTTTCCAGCCGTTGTGAGGCTGTAGTACTTCTTCCTTCTCCCACCTCGCTCTGCGGAAATTCCCCCATACTTTGAAGATACCAAACCCTTTTCATCGAGACGATTCAACGCAACATGCACTGCACTAATATTTAGTGCTCTCCCCGTTTCTTTGACAAGTTCTTTGTAAACCGATACTCCATAAGCCTCATCACCGAGGTATGCTACAAGCAATAGCATCAATTCCTCGAATTCACCAAGCGTGGTTCTTTTCATACATGAAATTTATTTATATAGCAATTATAGATAAAATATTTAATCTAATTTTGTTAAACAAATAATTTCATGCGTTCAGGTGTGTTATTGGGTTGGGTTAGGACCAATTCGAACAATTTGTACGACGGTTAAAAGTTAGAAAATAGTGGCTTTGCTAGCACAAAGCCATTTGCTATTCATCTCTCAGAATTTCCACCGGATTAACTTTTGAAGCGTTAATTGACAGAACAATTACGGTTACTAGTGCCACCAGAACAACAATGAAAGGTGCACTTAAAATTATCCATGTATAGGATTTCATTTGATAGGCGAACTCCTGAAGCCAATTGCGTGCGAACAATGCGGAGAGCGGGATACTAATGACAATACCAGCAGCAATTATTTTAAGGTACTCCGCAGACAACACTTTTAGGATACTGGAAATACCAGCACCAAGGGTCTTTCTAATGCAAATTTCTTTCAGTCTATGACGGGTATCGATCAGAACAATTCCAAGCAAACCAAAACTTCCTATCACAAGCGCCATTAAAGAAAATGAAAATATCAGCCCTCCAAATTTCTGTTCGGCTTCATATTCTTTGTAAAAATGATCGTCAGCAAAATAGTACTCAAAAGGCCAATTGGGGTATTGACTTTTCCAGATTTCTTTTACTTTCTCAACGCCATCGACCACATTTCCTCCTGCCAGACGAATGGAAATCTTATCAAAAAAAGCGGGTCTAATCGTTAGAACAATCGGGAAAATGGGGGACTTGAGGGAGTTGAAGTGATAATCTTCCATGACACCAATTACCCGTCCTGGGGTGACATTGTCACCACCAAAATCGTACTTTTTTCCAATCGCCTCGTCCGGAGACCACCCCAATTGATTTGCCAGCGTTTCATTGATAATTGCTCGTTCGATCGAATCAGATGTAATGGTGACATCAAAATCTCTTCCGGCTAGTAGCTTAAGCCCGAACGTTTTCATATAATCAAAACTGACGCCCGTCGTTGGAAAACTCCGGTTTTTATCCATCCCTTCGAACCTGGCAATGATACCGCCAAACGAATCTCCGGGTGTCAACTCTGCAATGGTCGCATTCGATACTTCCGGTAGCTGTTCCAGACGATCCTTCAGTAATTCAAATTTTGAGATAATACTGGAATTTCCATTTGTAGGAATAACCATGATTTGTTCAGTATCTATTCCCAGCTCAGTATTTTTCATAAATGCTACTTGCTGATAGATAATAATGGTCGATGAAATTAAGATCATAGAAATGGCAAATTGAGCAAGCACGATCAATTTACGGAACGATATTCCTTTTCGGCTTTTTTGAATCCCTCTGAAAATAGCGGTTGGCTTGTAAGACGAAATAATAAAGGCAGGATACATACCCCCAACAAGGCCGGCTGCCAATGAACATACAAAAACAAAGGCCAGGATGGGAAGCGTCTCGATCGTCCAAATAGCTAATTGTGAGTTGAAATGAGTGTTGAAGTAGGGGAGGGTGAGTTGGACGATGCTAATTGCTATCCCCAAAGAAACAAGCGTGATTAAGACAGATTCTATAATGAATTGGTGAATAAGCTGTGCCTTAGCTGCCCCCAGTGTTTTTCTTAATCCGACCTCTTTTGATCGCTTTATGGATTGGGCAGTGGTAAGATTGGTGTAGTTAAATGTACCCAACGCAAGTATAACGATGGCGATGACACCAAGGATCGACAAGGTATCCTTGTTCCCCTGCGGTTTAATCTCTCCCCTAAGGGGATCCAGGTGAATTTCAGCTAGAGGCTGTAGGAAAAGTCCCATGTTGGTTCCATATAATTCATAGTCATCCGGATCCGAGTGGTATTTGGCAGCATCTCTGATTTGTTGATCCAACTGTACCGGATCAACATTTTTCTCTAGTCTGAAAAAAGTGTAGAAGTAGTGCGCATACCAGGACGTCATTTGGTACGTCCGCAACGGCTCATTGTGGTGTGTCGGGATGCTGGCGATAGAAGCCAGGTAGTCATACTTGAAGTGCGAGTTATTTTCAACATCATCAATTACACCGGTAACCACATAATTGAGCTGATTGTCGATCGTGAGTGTTTTGCCAAGAATGTTTTTACTTGATCCAAATATTTTCAAAGCACTGGATTCGGTAATTACCAGGGAATTTGGTTCCTTCAAAGCTTCTTTTGCATTCCCTTCCAGGAACTTGTGAGTGAAAACATCGAAAACAGAAGAGTCCGTGAAATAGAACTCATTCTCATAAAACATTTGATCTCCTATTGAAACAAGCGATGGAAAACGTCTAAATCGCGCAAAAGATCTTATACCCGGGTATTCTCGATGAACACTTGGAGCCATCGCAGCTCCAGTGATGGCATACGTCCCCACATTTTGATCCAGGGGTCCAAGAACCAATCGGTACACATCTTCGTGATCCTGGTGGTGTTGATCAAAACTTTGTTCCCGGGCAATGAAGATGGCAATGTAAGTGAAGCCTAATAAGCCAAGACTTAACCCCAGGATGTTAATCGCAGAGGTAACCTTATTTTTCATTAGCACGCGTACTGATACAAAGAAGTAATTCCTGATCATCATTACTCTGTTTGATCTTGCGGAATTCTGTAAGAACCTGTTATTGTATCTTCGGGCAAAAAGGAGGGCATTAAAGGCATAAAGTAGGGTAGCCCTGAAAGGACCTTTTTCTGACTTCCATTTGAAAAATAGTTCTTGCAAGTCACCTACGATCTCCTTGGCATAGTCGGGATGACAATACCATTCGATCAGTCGAATGATCCATTTAGGTGGCTGATTCTTCTTCATACGGCTCCTCCTTCCCACAAAATTTTCGGGATGTGATCCCACATTCTGCTGCGTAGTTCACGCGCTTCATTCATGGACTTTTTTCCAAGCGAGGTAATCCGGAAAATTCGCTTTGTTCGCCCACCACGTAGCTCAGTGGCACCGCCCATTCTGGATTCCAGAAATCCTTTTTTCTCAAGACGGATCAAGGTAGAGTGAATTGTGCTGAGGGTGGATTTACGTCCGGAATACTTTTCTACTTGTTCTTTTACAGATACGCCATACGCATCTTCTTGTAAGATTCCAACGGCCAATAAACAAAGCTCTTCAAATTCTCCCAGTGAGGTCCCTTTCATATAAGTTTCGGTTTTGCCAAACTAATATACGAGATAAATTAGTTTCGGTTTTGCCGATATAATAATTAGATTACATCGGCAAAATCGAAACATATTCCCATTGCATTCGTAATGAAGGAACTCAACGAAACACCTAAAACGGATTAACAGCATGAATTCTAACAGGAAAATGAGGTTACCATTTGTACTTACAATACTTATCGGATTAAGCGGATGTCAAACAGATCCAGTAACCAATGAGAGACCGCCCATTATGGGAGATCTTGATTTGGGAGAGTATGCGGTTGGGTACAAAACCATCTTTGCATACGATCAAACAAGAAATGGCGTGCCATATGCTGATTGGGATGGGAATCTCACACACAACCACAAGGTAGAACTGGGACGTCAGTTTCAGATCAATGTCTGGTACCCCGCAGCGCATGGTTCAGGTGACCGAATCAACTATTCACACTATGTTGATCTGAGAGGCAGACAAACGGATTTTGGAGAATCAGAGGAACAGCGTGCATTTGCTAAGCAGACGATGATTGATCAGACAGAGGGACTTGGAAATGTTACCATTGGAGTGATAGGAGGGACGAAGGAAGAATTTACTCGTGAGAACCTCGATAAGTTACTGGAGTTAGAAGTTTATGGTCGACTCAATGCAACACCGGTCAATGGCAAATTTCCAGTGGTTGTATACCCAAACGGAGGGAGCCCGGCATTTCAAAGTATTACATGTGAATACCTGGCGAGTCATGGATACGTAGTAGTAGCCTTTACACCAAAAGGTCGGTTTTCTTCCGGAATGGAGATATCCTCGATCGGGTTAGAAGTAGCAGTTGACGATTTTGAATTCGTGTTGGGAAAGGTGAGCGAACAACCCAATGTTGATATGGACAACGTGTCTTTTTTAGCTAATGCGATCTCATCTTCTGTTGGTGCTGCTGCTGTCTCAAGAAACGACAAGATCAAAGCACTGATCAGCCTGGAGGGAGGACTTCCAAGCGCTTTTGAACAAGGCTTATTGAATGAATCGGTTTTTTACTTACCTGAAAACATTACGGTTCCAATCTTAATCATTTACTCAGCTCATCCATCCATTAACCCGGAATACACATTTCAACTTAAATATTCTGACAGGTACTATGCGAGACTTTCAGGTATGTCAGAGTTCGTAATGCTCAATTATGGGATGTTCGATGCTTTTGTTCCGAATATTCTGGGCGAGCATAAGGGGAATACCCAAAAAGGATTCGAAGAAGCACATCAACTCGTGTTGAGATTCTTGAACCAAGAAGTTAATGGCGAAACGGAAAACCTCTTTGACACCGCCTTCCTGAACGCACGAACTGAGATTGACACCACGTTTGTTATGGAGGGATTCCAGACTCCACCAAACATTGCACTTCTGAAAGATCTATTCATGAAATACGGATTTGATGAGATCGAGCGCATTTATCAGGAATTAAAAGAGAACGGGAACCTTCAACCCTATTCGATGGCCTTCTACAAAGATTATCGAAGTTGGCTTTCCTGGCAGAAGGACGATGAGTACAAGTACCGTCAGCGACTGTATACACTTGGATGCGACAGCTATCCGGAATCGGCTCGGATGAATTACTACCTGGCCTATTACTCCATGCTTACTAATCAAAATGGGCTTGCCATCAAACATTACAAAAAGGCCCTCGCTCTTGCTGACAATGACCCGGATCTTTCCGCAAGCGAACGAGAAAATATGATCAGGTATTCGAAGAGTGATCTGGAGGAGTTGAAAAGCTGAGCTTTCAAATTGGTTTTTTTAATTAAAACTGAACTGTCTTTTTAAATTAAATAGAACTCATAATTGCCTCACAAAAAGAAAGGCTTGAGAAATCTACTCAAGCCCGTTCATGTCCTATCTAAAATTGTTATCTAAGCCACTACTTTCTCATCTTTATTGGTTGCTTGATTCCAAACTCCAGTGATAACCGTTTCCTGAACATATTCGGAGAAGTCCTTTGACCGTCTTCCCAATACCTTCTCTATATCGTGTGTTACAATAGAATTTTTCTCATTATCAAGTACTTCCGAAAACAAGTAATTAATCAACCAGATATAATCAGTCGGTACTCCAAATTCCTCAAGCATCTTTGTATATGCACTTAAAGAGATTGAGGTGAACTGGATGTTTCTACCAGTAGCCATTGATATTTCTTTGATTACATCAGGAAATGTCAAAAGTCTTGGTCCTGTCAGCTCATAAATCTGACTATTGTGCTGGTCGTCCGTAAGTGAAGCAACAACAACATCAGCTATGTCATCGGTATCGACATAAGGTACCTTGGCTTCTGCTTTGGGCAGGGCAACGTGTCCTGCAATAATGGGATCCAGGAAAAAACTTTCACTGAAATTCTGATTGAACCAACTCGCACGAACAATGGTGTAATCGATCCCAGAATGGATAACTACCTGCTCACACAACTCTGCCTCTCTTTCTCCTTTTCCAGAGAGAAGAACCAGCTTCTTAATGCCACTTTGTTTAGCTTCTTTAACCAGCCCTTCGATAGCTTCCAAAGCTCCTGGAACTGCCAGGTCGGGTTGAAAGGTAATATAGACCTTGTCCATTCCTTCCAATGCTGCTGACCAGGTGGAAGCCTCTCCCCAATCAAATGATGGACTTTCATTTCGTGATCCGATACGGACCATCTGATTGAGGTTGGTCAAACGTTCTGCGACTTTTCGGCCCGTTTTGCCCGTTCCTCCAATGACTAATATGTTACTGTTTTTCATAATTGATTTGATTTTAAATTGATTTTGAAATGTGCGTTAAGTTCTTTGGTGATTCCTAAGATTGAATCAATTCAGGTTTCACCATGATGCGCCAATAAAGAAGGACGACCATTAGGTACTCGAATGTGATCAACCAAAAGCTGGTGGCGGTAAAGAAGCTGAAGTAGCTGCCGCCATAGGGGATGATCATGAACGGGATCGTTATAATACCATTAAGAATGATAGCAGTTGCTACCATGATGATACCTACCTTGGCTCCATGGGTCTCCGGACCTTTTCGGTAGTAGATGCTTGCACCTAACCATGCAAAGGGGAGGAGAGAAATCGCCAGTGCTATGTTTGCCTGCAAATCGGGATCCTCCATCAACGGAACAAAATAGGATACAGTGAATACACTTACACCCAGGATCCAAACCAATATACCGGTTGCTGTTGCTCTAATAGTTTTCATTTTCCTTTTCGTTTAAATGATTAATAAGAGCAAAGCTGAAGCCTCTCTTATAGAGCCATTTGTCCGAAAAGGATCAAGATTTGTTCGAAATGGATTATTGTTTTATTTCGCTGGGACGGAAGCCATACTTCTTGGCAAAAGCATTTGAGAAAGAGCTTAAGCTATCATATCCAACATGCCATGCGACTTCCTGAATGGTTACATCCTGATTCCTTAAAAGCTCATTTGCTTTTGTGAGACGTTCATTCTGAAGGTATTTGAATACAGGAACTCCAAAAAGCTCTTTGAAATTTTTCTTGAGTTTAAAACTATTTAACCCTATTTGTTTGGATAATTCCGTTAGCGAAGGCGGTGTTTCCAGGTTGCTGGAGAGAATTTCTTTTGCCTCGTGAAGCTTTTCTCGTTCATCATCTTTGATCGCAACCTCTTTCATTTGCGAAAGTTGTCCGAAGAAATGAGACAACAAGACCGTCATTTGACTTCTGAAGAACATCATCTTTGTCTTGCCTTCGTATTGGATACGGAAGACCTGATCAACCGCAGCTTGCATTTCGGGGGTCATATAAAAATTCGGCCCTTCCACATAGTGATCACTGGGATTTACCAGCTGGTTTAACAATTGGGAAAATATCTCACCTTCTTGATTAGGTAACTTTTGTAGATTTTTGATGGCCGTAGCAATAACAATACATGCTAAAGGTTTGGACGCCGAAACAGTATGCACGAATTCCACTTTTTCATCAGCGTAGAAGGAGAGTGCAATTCCTTTGGTCCGATTAAAATCTTTTTGATTTTCACCATACTTCACCGACAGATCCACGTTCCCAGACCCATAAAAGGCTACGCCAATAATAGGCTCGTCAAACATACAGGAATCAACCGTTGGCTCGACAGCAGTTGATTCTTCTACCAAAATGGTAAAATCATTGATATCGATGATGTCTCGTGTCATCTTAATTAAGATTTGAACCTTTAAGATACATAGTTACAACAAGAGCATTATGAACATGCATCAATCAGACTGATCATCAAAATTGTGTCTCAAAAACGAACCTTTTCAACTCCTAACTGCTGTGAAGTCAGTTTTGCGTTTTTAAACAATTTGTCCTCATTCCAAACCTGTTGATTTTTTAGGGTGGTTTTATTCTTGATTTGTCTTATATCGAAGCTAAGTAGTTGAGGATCAAATTGATATTAAGATTACAAATCGTTAACTTTAATAATAGCAGAATAAACCACCATGTCTCGTATTAAGTTCAAACCAGAGCCTGAAAACGGCTTCTACAGCACTTTGAAACTGCGTGTTGAAACCTACTTCAAGGATCGTGATTTGAGTAGGTATGCAAATACACAGGCCATAATTAAATCCGGAGTATTTGTAAGCGGTTTTATAACCATATATCTTATAATTCTCTTTTATGAAGGCCCCTTGTTGATGTTTTTTGGGTATTGGTTCCTAATGGGAATTTTCATCATTTTTAGTGCCATGAGTATTGTGCACGATGCTGCTCATGGAGTATATTCCAGCAAGAAATGGCTGAATCAAGTTCTTTTACGCTTTACTAACCTGGTAGGTGGGGATGGGTATATGTATAAATTCAAACATGTTATTTCTCACCACAGGTATACGAACATTCATGGTCTAGATATAGATCTTGAACAAACAAGTTTGGTAAAAGTGACACCACATACAAAGACATTAAAGCGGCATAAGTATCAAGACAAATACATGAAACTGCTTTATCCTCTCTATATAATTTTCTGGATACTGGTTCGAGATTTCAAATACTACCAGATGCGAGAGATAGGAACTATTAAGCCCGCACACGCTACTATTCATTGGATTATATTGATCATATCTAAACTCTTCTATGTTTTTTATATGCTTGTGATCCCATTTTTAGTTCTTCCATACAATTTCCTAATCATTCTAACCGGTTTTTTTTGTATGCAAATTGGCTCTGGTATTGTAGCAATGTTTGCACTATTATCAAATCATGTGGTAGAGGATTCATTGTTTGTGATCCCAGATAAGAATGGGAATATTGATTGTAGTTGGGGTGAGCATCAAATGCGCACGACAGATGATTACAGTCCTGATTCTAAACTTATTAGCTTCATTTTTAGCGGCCTGAACCATCA
>JANQST010000388.1 GCA_028279155.1 Cyclobacteriaceae bacterium | reverse complement strand
TCCTTGAGTTCATCTGGTAGGTGGCTTTCAGGAGTGTCTTGAAAACAAACAGGTCGGACAAAACGCTTGATTGCATCTGTTCCAACCGAAGTGGTTCGAGCGTCCGTTGTTGCTGGAAATGGACCACCATGAACCATTGAATGACAGACTTCTACTCCTGTTGGTACTCCATTAAAAATCACTCGCCCTGCCTTTGATGAAGAAAAATCTATAAGATCATTGAATGTTGTTGAATCCTCACCTGAAGTCATGAATGTAATCGTGAGCTGGCCACCTGCATGTGCCAATACCTCTTGGATTTGCTGTGCATCCCTGCATTCAACAAGCAACGAGAATGGACCAAAAACTTCCTCACTCAAGGTTGGATTGGACACAAAATAATCCCCTGTAGTTTTAGCTAGAAATGGCCTTGCTGCCAATTGATCAGACGTGTTAGTTCCTTCTGCTAATTTCTCAACTCCTTCATGAGACAATACTGTACTTGCTCCTATCTCGTAATTTTCATGAATTCCTTTGTGTAACATAGTATCCCCCATAGATTGTAGGATACTTTCCTCCAGTTGATCCGCAAAGGAATCAAGCTCAGGACTTTCCAACCCAATGATAAGTCCTGGATTTGTACAAAACTGCCCTACCCCTAAAGTAACTGAGCCGGATAGTTCCTTTGCGAGTGAAGAGGATCTCTTCGATAATGCTCCTGGTAAAAGCACTGTTGGGTTAATGCTGCTCATTTCGGCATAAACGGGAATTGGTTCTTTTCTTCTTACAGAGATATCGTAAAGTGTTTTGCCTCCGGAAAAAGATCCGGTAAAACCTACAGCCTTAATTGCGGGATGCTTAACCAGTTCTTGCCCAATACTAAAGTCAGCACCTAAAATTGAGGAAAATACATGGTCAGGAAGATCACAGCTGTGAATTGCTTTCCTGATAGCTTCTGATACAAGTTCGTGTGTCCCCAAATGTGCATTGTGACCTTTAACAATTACGGGATTGCCTGCTGCCAAAGCGGAAGCGGTGTCCCCACCTGCAGTCGAAAATGCAAGTGGGAAATTAGACGCACTGAACACCGCCACTGGTCCTATTGGAAGGAGGAGTTTCCTTAAATCAGGTTTTGCAACTGGCTCTCTATCTGGAATAGCAGTATCAATGGAGGCTTCTTTCCAGGACCCTTCGCTAACCAATGATGCAAATAGTTTTAGCTGGTTGACTGTTCTACCTCGTTCACCTGTAAGACGAGGAATGGGCAAACCTGTTTCTTGTGCAGCTCGCCTTAACAGACCATCACCAATATTCATGATTTCGTCAGCTATAGCCTCGATAAAATCTGCACGTTGTGCTGGAGTCGTCTTTTTATAGATGTGAAAGGCACGTTCAGCCTTAAGTACCACATCATCAACATCATCAATTGAGTTTGCTTCGAAAATCCCGTCCAGTATGGCCCCATTCCTTGGGTTAACTGCCGATAGTAAATGTGTATCAACTTCAGCTATCAAAATTCAATTGGTTGAGCGGTTGGAAGTTCAGGCCTTGAAGCAATGCCTTCATTTATGATGCTTAGCACTTGCTCTCTTTCTTCACCATAAAGCGGTTTTCTCGGTGGGCGAACTATTTCAGAACCCAAGCCGACAGTTTCTTCTGCTAATTTGATATTCTGTACAAGTTTTGGGTTGATATCAAGTTCAAGAAGAGGCAGGAACCATCTGAAGATTTCAACAGCTTCCTTGATTCTTCCTTCTTGAATTAGTTCATATATTGCCACAGTCTCCTTTGGAAATGCACAAACAAGTCCTGCTACCCATCCATTGGCACCCATCACCATACTTTCAACAGCCAAGGTATCGACACCACTTAAAACGCTAACTCGATCTCCAAATCGATTGATCATTCTGGTGACATTGGTTATATCTCTAGTGGATTCTTTAACCGCCTGGATATTCTCACAGGCAATCAATTGCTCGAACATATCCAGTGTTACCTCTTTTTTGTAATCAACAGGATTGTTATAAATCATGATTGGAAGTGAAGTTTTGTTGGCTACTTCTTTGAAATACTCCACAGTTTCAAGATCATCAGCAAAATACCTCATTGGTGGAAGCATCATCAATCCGTTTGCTCCATTACCCTCAGCAGATCTGGCAGCTTCAATTGCGCCCACTGTAGTTTGCTCTGCAATGTTTATGATGACAGGCAGTTGATCTTCAACGACTTCTCCTGTTGCTTGAATTAGTGTTGATTTTTCTTCTGCATCTAATACACTCGCTTCTCCTAGCGTACCTCCAAGTATAATGCCATGTACACCTGCATCTAATTGTGCCTGTATGTTTCGCTGAAAGCCTTCAATATCCAGGCTCAGGTCTTCTTTGAATTTCGTTGTTACAGCGGGATATACTCCTTTCCAGTTAATCTCCATTAAGTTTAATTCTAGTTTTATTAGAGGCCAAAACTAGAAGTTTAATTAAGTGATCATAAATGGAATATTAGCTAATTCTAATACTATTTTAACTTATTAAATATGATTTAGGAAATTATAATATATAATTTGCATCATAATTGAATGAGAGCGCTTCCATTTAAAATACCAATCATCTCTGATGAATCATTCATGGTTCAAGAGGACCTTCAACCCTATTTCTATGGAATACTCCATACCCATCCTGAAGTTCAAATAACCTTGATTCTTGAAAGTACCGGGACATTATTCGCCGGTGATTTCATTGGTGAGTTCAAGCCTGGAGATTTATTCATTATAGGATCGAATTGTCCCCATGTGTTTAAGAATGAGCCTAATCATTACTCAGATGAAAGCACCTTAGTGGCCCACTCAATTTCATTATTTCTGGGAACTCATTTTCTGGACAATCAAATTCTTGAGTTATCGGAAACGGATCACTTCAAACAGTTTTTGCAAAGTATGAAAGTAGGTATGCGAACACAAATTGTAAATCATCCTGATTTAAGAGAAAAGTTCCATCAGATAAGAGAAGAATCAGGTTTGGAAAGACTGATCATACTTCTTCAAATAATTCAACTAATATCTAATTTGAAAAACACTAAGTCATTGATGCATAGTCCTTTAAAAAAAGAAGTTAGCGAATTAGAAGGCAAACGATTAAAAGAAATATTTGATTATACCATTCAGAATTTTACTAGGCCAATAACAATTGAAGAAATTTCTGATGTAGCTGTCATGACTCCCCAATCCTTTTGCAGGTTCTTCAAAAGAAGTACAAGGAAGACCTATGTTCAATTTATGAATGAACTTAGAATAAATCATGCAGTGACGTTGCTAAAGAAAAACGAATTAAGTATTTCCGGAGTAGCGCATCAGTCAGGGTTCAATAATTTATCACATTTCAATAGGCAATTTTTGAAATCAAAACAAGTAACGCCTTCTTCATACAGAAAAAATCTAGCTAATAAGATCAATCAAGCAATCGTTTGGACTGGCAATAAGCAAGCAATCCAGTAATTGTTTCACTAATTTTCTACCATGGCAGCAGGTCAGATTGTTCTTGTGATTGTAAGTGGTCTTGGAGTTCTTCATGGGCTATTTCTAGCCTTGTTCTTATGGTTGTACTCCAAAGGCAATCGGTTATCCAATCGTTTATTGAGTGTCCTCTTAATGGTCCTTTCATTTAGAGTTGGCAAATCTGTCTTCCTGGAATTCACTGAGAATCTTGATGTAAAAATGATATTCATTGGACTGGGTTCACTTATGGCCATAGGACCATTGTTTTTTCTCTATTCAAAGTCATGTGTTAGCAAGTCCTTTCGTTTCAAAAGCAAAGATTTGATCCATTTCTTGCCTGCTA
>JANQST010000366.1 GCA_028279155.1 Cyclobacteriaceae bacterium | reverse complement strand
AAGCAGGGAATGCTCCTCTGCATATTGACATGCGAGGTGCAAACTGGACTGATAAAGACAGCTTTAAGGCAAGGGATGATGCCAAGCGTTTTGAAACGTGGGAATCACCGTATGCTTTGATCATTGGCTTAAAGGAGGCGGTTAAATATGCAAATACGATTGGGATTAAAAATATTGACCAATACAATAAGAAAATTGTAAGTGAGCTAAGGCAGCACTTATCATCCATACCGGGAGTCAATCAATTTGACAAAGGGAGTGTGACTTGCAGTTTGGTCACCTTCAACAAGGAAGGTAAATCTCTTGAGGAAACAGCAAGCTGGCTTGCTCAAAACCAGGTATTTTATTCAGTATCGGATATCTCAAGTGCTAGAATTGATTTTAAAAAGAAAGGCATTGATTGGGCAATCCGTTTATCGCCACACTATTTCAATACTTCAGAGGAAATGATTCAGGTAGCCGAAGTAATAGGCAAAATGTAGGAATATAATAATTCCAACCTTCCTGACTATCGAGATTTATCTGCATCTATCCGAGCTGATTATTTACTACTTAAGACCTAAAGATGGTCAAATTCCTTGTACCATGTATACATGATGTAAACATTGGCACAATAAATAGGCTAGAGTTCTTCTAAGCAACTTACCTGACAATAAGTTCGCAGAAAAATATAATCAAAATGAAAAAGAGTAAAACCACATTTGTGGCAAGGACAATGATGTTCTTATCAGTTTTTGTACTTTCTTCTTGTGGAACTAAAGCTGTGAACGACACAGAAACCAAAGCGGAGGAAGTATCTTCAGAAGGTATCAGCACCCCAGTCACATTGACATCTTCCAAGACGGAAGAAGTCTCGGAAAATTTGGATCACCAGCAAAAACCAAAAACGCCAAAACCTGATCTTGAATTACCTACGCTTCCTTTCGAGAAGTCAAAACTCCCCACAGTACAGAAGTTGGATGAAATGCTGATGGATGATGCCTGGCTGGAAGCTGCTTACAATCTCGTATACAAGGAAATTCAAGTACTGGAAGAAAAATCAGAGACTTCCATGAGTGGGACACCTGAAGATCAAATCAAGGCAATCTTGACGAAGGTCAATGGTGTGAAGCATTTTAACAGTTATGCTCGTCCTATTGCTGAAGCAGCTATTTCCAAATTCAAGGAAAAATACAGTTACGACTATGAATTTGGAGAAAAATTCAGAGAAACATATTATGCTGCTGAAGAAGAAATAAACGGGGGAGTCATTGATGACGGAACCCAGATCATTCAGGACGATGTAAAAAGAAGGGAGGTTTACTCTCACTTTAGAAATGGATATCAACCATCTCGAAGTTCAGAACTTCAATCAATGAATCACCTCCTAGAACAAAGTGATGAGCTTGCAGAAAATGTTATTGGCTCAGTTATCAGTCTGGCACAAACGGACATGATGGTCGCTGATTATCGAAAAGGAAAAGACATTGCTGATTTGCTCAATGGTACAATTAACAACTTGAACTTAGTGGCTGTCTTGAACCCGAATCACGAAGAGATTGCCTCAATGATTTCTCGTGTAGAAGTGAAACGAGAGAGTCGAATGGAAGAAATCAAAAAAGCGCTTGAAGAATATCAATTTCCAGAAAGATATACTGCAGGAAATGCTCCCTCGAATGCATCTGATCTTGAAAAAAGAATGAAAGCTTACTTAAGTAAATCGAAACGAACTTCATCTCTCAACTACGAGGTTCAGGAGATCAGAATAGCCAGCAAGTGGTTTGACATTAAGCATGCAATCACGAATGAGCATCTCTATAGTCAAATTGATTTTTATGTCGCTGTTCCATCCTTGGATGATCCGAGTGTGCTCGAAGTACTTTATGTCACGGGAAAAACCGGTGGTCCACACCACGATTCTTTTGACAGGTATTCCGTAGGAGGAATTGGACAAATGCTTGTGAGTAATTTATAACATTAGACCGAACCGCCTGGAAGGCCTCACCTCTTTGTAGGTGAGGTTTTTTTATTTCCAAAAAGAATCAAAAGCTTAAACGACCAGGTCTCTGTAGGTTCCTTCAACATACACCTGGCATTGGATAATCTCACGGAGTACGCTTGGTTTCAATAGCGGTTTACCCATGAACACTCGTCCACATTCCTGGATACCTTCTATGATCGAAGGATGTGGATGGATCAACTCGGCCAGTTCAATGATGCTCTTATCTTGTGAAATAAGTAATGCAACTGCTTGAATTGCACTAGAGGCATGTTCACCAACCACACGCATTCCAAGAATTCTTAGTTTTTCATCGTTAGTAACAAGGATTTTGATGAATCCTTCGGTATTTCGCATAGCAGTCGCACGTGGTATACATCCATAGTCAAGACTTACCACCTTGTAATCTAAACCTGATTGCTTAGCCTGGATCTCGTTCATCCCTACTCCGGCAACTTCCGGATCCAGGAACATGATGGTCGAAATGTTCTTATAGATCAATGGCTGTTCAGGCTTTCCAAAAATCCGCTCTATTGCATAACGTCCTTCTAACTCACCCACATTTACAAGGGAAATATCTGCAGTGATGTCACCAACAGCATAGATATTTGAAACACTAGTCTGTGTCAAATCATCTTTGATACCCCGATCATCAATATCGACTCCTAACCCATCGGCCAACAGCTCATCGTATTGCGGCACACGACCGACGGAAACCAACGCCTTCTCCACTTTAAAGGTCTCCTTTTTGCCATCCGTATACTCAAGATTGTAAACAACTTCACCGTTCTCAATCGACATGTCCATTAGCTTGGAATTACGATGGATCAAAACACCCTTTTCTTCTAAATTTTGCTCAATTACCTTCACCACATCCTCGTCTTCAAATGGAAGAATTCTATCTCCTTTGTCAATGAGATGGACCTTGGTTTGTTCGAAATTGGAGAAGATAGTAGCAAACTCACAACCAATTACCCCAGCTCCTACAATTACAATTGATTTTGGGAAATCTTTAAGATTATCCAGGCCATCACTAGTAAAAACAGTTTTTTCGTCAATTGGAAGATGAGGTAGCTTTCTGGGAACACTTCCAGTGGCTAGAATGATGTATTCCGCTTCAATATTTTCTGTTCCATTCGCTGTATTGATTTCAACTTCGTTTTTTCCAACAACCTTTCCTTTTCCCTGAATGTATTGGAAAAGATCATGTCCCATCCCTGCATTGATCCTATCCATGTGGTTGGTTAGCAGGTTATAGCGCTCATCGACGGCTGACATTACTTCGTCCCTTACCTTTTTGTAGCTAAAACCATTGGACCCAAGGTTAAACGCCTTGCTATGAAGATTGATCATTCGTGCTTCCCGAGAAATCTCCCACCATGTTTTGCTCCATAGAGCCCCTTGATGAATTCCAGCACCACCCAATTTATTCATTTCAACAAGAGCTACTGATTTTCCAAAATCGAGCGCACGCATCGCTGATGCATAGCCGGCAGGACCTCCACCGATGACGCAAACATCAAATTTTTTCATTCTACAGGCGGTTGGTTTCCTTAAAGATAAGCTTTTTGTGATGTTATCTGCACATACAATCTTGGTGGGATATAAAAGCAAAAAGGGTGAGAATTCATTGCTGAACATCACCCTTTCAATTCTGCAGATGCCGTAGCTCCTGCAAAACTCCAAATTACTGTTCGGTCTCCTTCAGAACCCGTTGCTTCCAGTTGCCCTTCAGCCCGGTTTTCATCTCAATCTTTCAAAATTCGTTAACCAAACCGTAGTTTAACTTAACTTCCCTTTGATAGACCGGAAACTTGCGTTTCGGTTTCCTATCCCTCATTTGGTCATACTAAAGTAGACCCTAATTTTACATTTCCAAACTTTGTAACTACCTAATTATCAACATGTTTTGAACGTAGTTTTACCCCACTTATACACCTGGTTATCCACAAGTTCTTAACATTTTTGATCATTAATGATTTGGAAGAGACTGTTTCAGGAAAGCAATGATTTAAGAGAAGTTGGCGAGACTAAAAACAAAAAGGGTGAAGATTCATTGCTGAATTTCACCCCTTTAATTTTGTAGCTGCCGTAGCATCTACAAAACTCCAAATTACTGTTTGAACTCCTTCAGAATCCGTTGTTTCAAGTTGCCTATCTACCCGGTTTTTCTTCTCAATCTTTCAAATTTCGTTGACTAAAACCGAAGTTAAAGTCAACTTCCCTTTGAGCGACTGGAAACTTGCGTTTCGGCTTTCTATCCCTCGTTTGGTGATACTAAGGTAGACGCTAACTTTACAATTGCAAATTTTGTAACTACCTAATTATCAACAAGTTTTGAACCTAGTTATACCCCTCTTATACACCGGGTTATCCACACAATTTTGCCACAGCCATCCATCAAAAATTCCTATATTCCTTGCTTATTAGGCACTACTTACTTAAATTAATTCAAGTATTTCATTGAATTATTCTATTCAAGTAGAGTAATTATCCACTAAACACACAACCATGAAAAGAACACTCACCTTTCTATCTGGTCTGTTTTTCGTTTTATTTTCTTATGCTCAAAATCAACTAGATGTAACTATCGGCGCTGGATATACAGCAATCGATATTGAAACTTTGGTTGAAGAAGATGAAGTTAGCGGGACAACTGCTACAGACTGGGATCAATTTACCATTGGATTAAGCGCTCAGTACTTTTTCCTCAGCACTTCCAGCTTTCAATTCGGTGTGGAAGCCATGTATCATCATCTATATTGGTATAGCGTACGGGTCCCTTTTGGAAGCCAGGTCATTAATCGAGAG
>JANQST010000342.1 GCA_028279155.1 Cyclobacteriaceae bacterium | reverse complement strand
AAGCAGGTGGACTGAATGTTGTAGATGTTCGAAAGCCTGGAGAATGGCCTTCCGATCATATTGAAGGAGCGGAGAATCTGCCCCTGGATTACATAAATGATGAGATGGATAAGCTTGATCGAGAAATGACGTATCACATGCATTGTTTGGGTGGCTATCGCTCCATCATTGCAATATCAATTCTTAAGTCAAGAGGGTATCACAATCTTGTTGATATTGCCGAAGGTTACAGAGCAATTCAGGAAACCTCAATCCCTAGAGTTGTCGCTGTTTAATCCAATTTTTAGCCAATATTAATTGCTCTGATTTATGCCCTAATCCGTTACCTAGTGTAATGAAACTTATTGTGGATCTATGTATCCACACATATTCGTTTTATCCAGAAAATACTTAATCTAATGAAATCCTCAATTTGTCTATTAATAGGCCCATATGGACGAATTAGGCCCATTTGGTAAGGAATTGTTCGCTAATATTGAATCAAGAAATTCAAAGACAATCCATAGCTGGTTGTATAAAACGGAGTTAGCCCAAGGTGAGGGGCGCTCCGTTTTTGATTTTTATATCCGAGTAGTTTTTTGAGCTTTGTTAGCTGAGCAATAAAATAGAAATTGTACTTGTGGGTTGGACAGAATTTGCCTGTCAGATTTACGTCTGTCAGATTGCTTTCTTCGAATTAGGCAGATGCCTTTCGGGCCTTTTTCGAAAGCTTCAATCCCATAATTGTCACAAGGATTGATAATAAAAGGAATATAATTCTTCTGTTCATATCGCTTAGTACATTTCAAAACCCATTACCCCTAAATATGAAATGGAATTTCTCTAGCGAACCACTTGTGAAGCCGAACTGATTGCCCTAGTTCCAAAAAAACCTAGAACCATTTCTTCAGGCTTGGAGACATTGGAGATATTTCCGTTAACTATAGCAGGCGTAGTGCTAGCAGCTGCACTTAAGGTGGAGGTTTGAGACTTAAGTAAGCTCAGATAGTCGAATGCTTCCTTAGTAATTGTATGCAGTTCCACCTCCATATTGTCACCTATTGAATATTCGTAGGCATCAAAGAGATTAGGAATGAAATTACCATCAAAAAAGCGATCATTTTGGAGAATAATAGATTCAGGATCGGTGAGCTGATTGCCATTTCTAAATAACATCCATCGATAGTAATTCTGGTAGTTGGCTGAATCTCTCGCAGTGATGCGTGGGAAAAATACAGTTTTGGTTTGACCAGGATTATCTGGATCATTTTCCTCGAACCTATCAACACTTAGTAGTACGATTTGGGTGGTAGATTCAATTGTTGTCCAGGTTGAACGAACAAGGTCTCCGTTTGGAAGAACTATCGAAAGTCTGTATTCCTCACCTTGAATTCCACGGTAGGGGTTGTCAGATAAGTAGTTACCACCACCTACGTAAGAATAGGTTTGTGAAGGCCCATTCCTCAACTGCACAAGAACGGTAGCGTCTTCTATAACAGGGTTAGTAGGGCCTGAGAAGCTGTTCGATCTGCTAAGTCTAACATATTGTCTTTCCACAGCATCTGTCAACCAACCTTCAACCACCAACAAGTTTTGCTCGCCGGGAAGAGGAATAACAACAACTTCTTCACATGAGAAAAGCAAAATGGCTAGTATGATCGTTAATCTTTTCAAAACTTGAAGCTATAAGTTATCCCAGGCACTATCGTACCGAAAATTGAGTATTGAACAATTTCTCCAAGCCCTGGGCTGGATTCGGATGCTCTGAAGAAATATGAATTCACATTTCTGCGGGCATAGACATTATACAAAGTGAAAACCCAGAAGTCTTCGTTCTTCCTTAATGACCCATCCTTCTTAAATTTTCTTGCTTTCCATTTCAAGGAAAAGTCCAGGCGATGAAAATCAGGTAGCCTTGATTGATTTCTTTCTACGAAGTGAGGTACGAGATTATTCTCAAACGTGTATTTGTCACTAGGTAAAGTCACTGGGATTCCAGTTGCAAAAACAAAATTGGATGAAATACTGACTCTTTCAGATAATTTAAGGGCCCAGGTGGTTGAGAAATCATGTGTCTTGTCAAAATCATTTACGATGTAGGATATGTCGTCATCTTCTTCAAATCTTGTTTCACTTCTCGAAAGGGTATAACTCATCCATCCGGTTAATTTTCCATATTTTTTCTTTAAAAAGAGTTCAACTCCGTATGAACGCCCTTCATTTATCAGGACTTCTGTTTCCAGGTTTTCATTGAAAATAAGATCAGCACCATTTTTATAGGCAATGTTTTTAAGTACGTCTTTGTAATAGAATTCTATACTTGACTCCCACATATTTTGTTTGAAATTTCTGTAGTAACCAACAGAATATTGCTCACTGATAGTTGGTGGAATAAATGTGTCACTCAACTTCCAAATGTCTGTGGGAGCCGGCGCACGAGTGTTGGATATTAAGTGGAGATACTGGGCTGTTTTGCTATAGGCTAGTTTTATCGAACTGTTCTGGTTTACCCTCCAATTGACAGCTAATCTTGGTTCAAAATTGTCGTAGAATTTAATTAACTGACCAGGGCTAAATGTAACCGTATCAATAACAGTGGTGTCTGAAGGCAAAGCATCAGGAGAATAAACGAATACTTTTTCAGGGCCAAAATTGTGAAAAGTTGAGTAGCGAAAGCCGTAGTTAAATAAGAATGGACCTGCTTCAGTTTGCTGACTTATGTAAAATGCAGATTCCAACCCATGCTCTGTATCAAGTCTTATAGTATTTGTATTAGCATCAATATCGAATGGTTCACGATCACCTGGTTTTAGTCGATGAAAAATAGATGAGAAACCAAAGTTAAGTTCATTGTTTGGCTTGAAAGAATAGGTAAAATCAGACTTTAAACTATAATCAACAATTCTTGAGGTGGAAACAAAAGCTCCAGGTTCCTCTTCGCTTTCCACTTTGTAGCTATACTCAGAAATGAAAGCGGAAAGGTTCGAGAAAAGTTTAGGTGAAAAAAGATGATTCCATCTAAATGTCATGGTACTGTTTCCCCAGTTTCTAATAGAGTTAAACCCTACTGCGTTTCGATCATTTCCAAAATATCCTGATAGATAATATGTATTTCTTTCGTTAGGATTTGAGTTGATCTTAAGATTAATGTCCTGAAAGCTAATTCTTTCCTTTCGAACAGATGTATTTGCAAAACTCTCTATGGATGGATTAAATAAACTCTGTCTTGCTGAAGCAAGAAAGGAACTCTTACCTTTTTTTATGGGACCTTCAGCAAGCAATCGCGCAGACAAAACACCAATACCTCCGGAAAAACTTTTTTCATTTTTGTTCCCCTCCCGTTGCCTTACTTCAATTACTGAAGATGCTCGACCTCCATATGCAGGAGGAATAAATCCTTTGAATATTTTCACATCATTCACTGCCTCAGGATTGAAAACTGAAACCTGGCCTACATGAACAGGATTGTAGATAGGGGCCTCATCAAGTAAAATAAGATTCTGATCCACCCTGCCTCCTCGAATGTGGATACCACCCGCATCTTCTCCTATTGCCTTAATTCCGGGTTGGAGAAGGGCATTTTGAATCACGTCAACTTCTCCAAGTAAGTAAGGTGTCAGAATTGAAGTTTTGCTAATATTCAATCGACTGACTGATGGAATATTGGAAATGACATTATCATCATTGGCTATAGAACTAATTTCAACTTCTTCCAGTTGAACAACATTAGGGTTAACATTAAAAACCACATAGCTATTATTTTTTAATTCAATCTCCGTCCTTAATGTTTTATATCCAATATGAGAAATGATTACTTCATGTTCTCCTTCATCAAGCGTGAGAGAAAAATATCCATACCCATTGGTAGTGCTTCCCAAAGAAGTGCCTTTGATTTGAATGTTGGCTCCAATGAGGTGTTCATCTGACCCAGTGTCACTTACTCTTCCATTGATAGTAAACTTTCTTGGTCTATATCTTTTGATTAAAATCTGTGAGTTTTCAACACTGTAGCTTATAATCTCATTGGTGTGTTGTCTTTCCAGGAAATTCCGAAGCGTTTCACCTTTTCTAATTGAAACCTCTGCATCAGGTAACCTATTCGTACTGAAAGCAAGTGGTATACCACTATTCTTGATCGTTTGTAGCGTGGGCTTTAATGAATGATTTCCACTGGTGATGGTGATTAGTGAATCAAGGACGGATTGGGCATTTCCATGGGAAAATGCGAGAACCAACGAGAGGAATAATATGGATCGAAAACGGTTCAATTAGCGCTTTTGGGTTCAAAGCGCAAAACTAAGGAAATACAGCCTTAAGAGGGGTTTTGAGTAGAGTTTTAACAGCCTTGGCCTGAAACTATAACCTTACCTTCTTCTTCTTCCATTTGGATGCCAAGCATTGACTCCAAAGTTTCCATTACCTCTGTTAGAGAATTTTTGCTGAAAGTAACTGTAACGTTACACGAATTGATGTTCGCATTTTTAACATCAAAAGAAACATCGAAATGAGATTCCAGGTCGAGAAGGACCTTTGGA
>JANQST010000333.1 GCA_028279155.1 Cyclobacteriaceae bacterium | reverse complement strand
CTAATTCCAACTTCAAGTCCTGAATTTTCCATATCACCTACGTTAGAAAACAAGCTAGTAAATCCAGTAGTAGATGATAATGGTCTATCTAGAAGTAGGTCTGATGAAGTTCTTTTGAAATACTCAATAGTTGCATTAACCCTGTTGTTGAATCCATAGAAATCCATCCCAATATTCAGGTTCTCTTGAGTTTCCCATGTCAAATCAACGTTACCAACAGAAAGTGGAATTGCTCCTGTTGCTCCATCATAGTCAGATGCAAAACCCCAAAGAGGTGCCCATCTGAAGTTACCGTCTTCCGTAGTGGTGTTAGGAATTGCAGCGTTTCCTGTAACTCCGTAGCTAGCTCTCAACTTCAAGTTGTCAATACCAGAAATACCCTGCATGAACGACTCATTGCTAAGTGTCCAGCCTCCACCAACAGACCAGAAAGTTCCCCATCGGTTGTTAGGACCAAATCTTGAAGATCCATCTCGACGGAATGAAACTGAACCGAAGTACTTACCTTCAAAGTCATAGTTGACTCTGGAGAAATAAGAGTTGAACGAATAAGCGGTTCTACTTCTAAATGTCTCAGCTTGAGGGTTTGCACCAACTGAACCCAATCGAAGCTCAGGGTGAGAGAATCCATCATAACCAGCTTCAAGCTGACGAGTATTTACTCGTTGAGCCTCATAACCTAACAATATGTCTAAGTTGTGAGAGTTATTAAGCGTAGTAGCATAGGTCAACGTTTGAGTACCTTGCCAGTTGTCAACGCTAGTATTTGCTTCTTGAGAAGTACCACCAACGTTACGTCCATCACCGTATCTTCCGTTAGCAAAAAGGTAATCGGTAACTGATAATAGGTCAAAACTCCACGCAGATTTGAATGTAAGTCCATCTATTATCTCATAAGAAGCAGACAAATTATCAATGATTCTTGTTTGCTCTCTCTCTCTTCTATCTTCATTCAAGTGTCCAACAGGGTTGTTACCACCCATAAAGAAGCTAGCATGATCTCCATAGTATCTTCCCTGATCATCAAATACAGGAACAGCTGGAGCCATCAAGTAAGCAAGGTAGAATGGTGCTTGCCATCTTGTTCCGTCTGTAATTCCTCTTTGATCGGAAAATGATAAACTAAGGTTATTTGTAATGGTCAGTTTGTCGCTTATTCTTCCAGTAAGATTCACTCTTGTACTGTATCGATCAAAGATGTTGTTAACAACAGTACCTTCCTGATTTAGGTAAGATCCTGATACAAAGTAATTGATGTTTTCACCACCACCTTGAACGCTCAAGTCATACTGCTGAGACTTACCAGTTTGAGAAATTTCTTCTAACCAGTTTGTGTTGCCCAAAAGAGGGAACTGCTGATTGTAAAATGCTTCGGCTTCAGCAGCAGTAGCAAAGTCTCCAGCATTAAGCTTTCCTTCAATATACAGTTGTCTATATTGTGATTCATTCAAAGGATCAAGCAAGTTGTTAAAGGCGAAATCAGAGAATCCGAAGTTAGCCTGTAAAGTAACTTGAGCAGGTCCTTTTTTTCCTTGCTTAGTTGTGATAAGAATAACACCGTTTGCACCTCTTGATCCGTAGATTGCCGTAGATGCAGCATCTTTAAGAATAACGATGTTCTCGATATCGTTCGGGTTCAAAGCAGCAAGTGGATTAGCACTTCTACCACCATTGTCAAAGTCTGTTGTTGTTACATCATCAGAATCAGCAGTAATAGGAAGTCCATCAACTACATAAAGTGGTTCGTTAGATGCGTTGATTGATCCAATACCACGAACTCGAATTGCGATACCAGCACCTGGAGCACCATCCTGAGCTACAACTTGTAGTCCCGGAGCGTTACCCTGAAGCGCTTCCTGGAAAGAAGCAGTAGGAACTTCAGCAAGTTTCTCTGCAGAAACCACTTGAATTGCTCCTGTCAAATCTTCCTGCCGCTGCGAGCCATAACCGACAATGATAACTTCCGATAGTTCGGTAGCACCACTCATCGCAATGTCAAGAACGGATCGAGATCCAACCGCTAATTCTTGTGAGTCAAATCCAACGAAGTTGAACACAAGAATGTCTCCGTCGCTTACCGAAATGTTGTAGTTACCATCAATATCAGTAACAGTACCTGTTGTGGTACCCTTGATAGTGACGGTCACACCCGGTAACGGAGCCCCTTCCTCGTCCGTAATCGTACCAGAGACCGTTCGTCCCTGTCCGTACAGCACCGTGGCTGTAATCAAAAGAATAAGAAAACTAAGTAATTGTTTTTTCATCTTACTTGGGTTAAAAGTGAAAACCTAATTTATGATAGTACACACTAATTGAGCGTATCGTTGGTATCGAAATTAAAAAAATACAACGCGGCACAATTAACATGATAGCTAATCTAAAAGTTAAATGGGTATAATGTGCATACCAATTTATTTTTTTGGAGCATAACAATTTTAGTAAAATGTGGCAATTCTGCTTTTTAAACGACAATTGTACCTAATCAATAAAGTAAATTATTCAGAAAAGTCGGCTGTTAGACCAGTCCAATTTTGCAGGGATTATCATTAAAAAAATACTATTATTCGTTTCGAATTTTTTTAAGAGAAATGTTGATTGTAACCAAAGCCTTTGGTTAGTCTTTCATCACTTACTTTCTCAAAACTTTGCCTGCTTTGAGATTTTGGAATGCTCCATTATCGACAGAAACCTTCCCATTGATGATTACATATAGAATGCCTGTTGGATATTGATGGGGGTTTTCAAAGGTTGCATTATCAATAACAGTGCTGGGATCAAAAATGACAAGGTCTGCAGCCAATTTTTCTTTTAGCAATCCACGGTCTTTCAAGCCCAATGTTTTAGCAGGAAGTGAAGTCATTTTATATATAGCTTGAGATAAGCTAATTGTTGACTTTTCCCTTGCATAAAGTCCGAGCACTCTAGGGAAGGTTCCATACCATCGGGGATGCGGATGACCAATACCTGGCTCAACAAGTCGGCCATCAGATGCTATCATCGTTTGTGGGTGTTGCATGATACGCTCAACATCCTCTTCGGACATGGCATGAAAAACACATGATGCTCCACCATTTTGTTGCGCCTCAATTACCAGGTCAGCTCCATTTTCTATGGTAGGTTCAAGCCCCTTCAATTCACACCAATACTTTAGGGTTCTCCCCTCAAGTTCTTCCATCCATTCAACCTTGGCAAATTGAACACGATCAAGGTCATTTCCACCTCGATCATTTTTAATGTTGTAAACAATTTCCTCTTTTATTTTCGCCCGCAATTCAGGATCTTCAATTCTTTCCTTGAATGATTCATTACCACCGGCTCGAGCCCAGCTTGGAATCAAGATTGAAATTCCGGTGTAACTAGCATTGTATGGGTATTGATTCAGCT
>JANQST010000431.1 GCA_028279155.1 Cyclobacteriaceae bacterium | reverse complement strand
CTAAGGTCGGTAGCTCAGAGACAATATCTTCCACAACATCTGTTTTGTTAAAAGCTTTGCCACCATATCGATATCCGTCGACGGCAATAAGCACCTTCGGCTCTATTTGTTGGAAGCGGTCAACTACACTTGCGCTTCCAAAATCTGGCGAACAGCTGGACCAAACAGCCCCAATTGCATTGGCTGCTAGAAAACCAATGGTAGCTTCTGGAATGTTGGGTATAAACGCTACAACTCTATCACCTTTTTCAACTCCCTGGGAACGTAAGAAAGAGGCGAATGAGGCTACTTGTGCCTTTAGCGTTGACCAGGAAATTTCTTCAATTCCTCCATTTTCCGATGAAAAAATTATTGCTGGATTATCTGTATTTTCATTTTTAAAAATATGCTCTGCATAGTTTAGAGAAGAACCGTTGAACCAACTTGCCTTAGGCATTGCTCCTGCAACCACATGTTCAAAAGGAGTGGAGGAGTGAACATCGAAGTACTCCCATATGGATAGCCAAAAATCTTCCAGGTTATCAATTGACCATTTCCAAAGCTCACCATAACCTTCAAAATTCAACCCCTTGTTTTCTTTAAGCCATTGAATGTAATTCCACAAATTGCTTTCCTCTATAAAAGCTTTTGAAGGCTGCCATAGTAGCCGGGGAGCATCACTCATTATTGGTCAATCTTTTGAAGTTTGATGACAAGATTAAATAAAAAAAGCCATCCGAATTTCGAATGGCTTGTTCTTTTTGATGGCCTTTCTTACTCGTCTTTCAAACATTCCACCGGATTAACTCTGGTAGCTTTCATAGTTTGATACGAGATGGCCAAAAGAGTTAACGCCACGGCCAATACAACTGGCAGAATTATGATAAAAATTCCTATGCTTGTGCGATAAACAAATTCATCGAGCCAGCCATTCATCAAGTAATAAGATATTGGAAGTGCAATAAGAAATGCAATGCCCACTAATACAAGGAAGCGATTGCTTACCATCATCCAAATGCTTTGAGTTGAAGCTCCAAGCACTTTACGAATACCGATCTCTTTCAATTTTGTTTCTATGATGAAGCCCACCATTCCAATCAGTCCTAAACAGCCGATCAGAATTGCGACTACAGCGAATACTTTAATCATCGTGCTTAATCGTTTTTCCTGCTGGTATTGAGCTGCAAATAAATCATCCAGGAACATGTAATTAACAGGGTTTTCACTGTCGAATTTTGCATATGTGTTTTCGATAAAATCAAGCGTTCTTTTGAGGTCATTCGTGTTCAGTTTAAGGCTCAACCTTCTATACCGCTCACGATACATAATCAGCATGGGTACTATCGGGCTGTGCATTGATTCAAAATGGAAATCTTTCATTACACCAATAATCCGACCTTGACTCGGCCCATAAGCGATCACGATACCAATGGCATCAGCTGGATTCTCATAGCCTAATGATTTCGCAGCAGTTTCGTTGATGATGTAGTTACCTGGAGCAGTGAGGAAATTACCAGCTGTATCTCGTTGGAATACTACTTCCATTCCATCTCTGAAATTCTCACCTGCGACAAGCTCTATTTCATACGTATTAAGGAATTCCTTGTCAACGGATAAATATGGCAGTCTGAAGCCGGTAGCTACTGCTGAATCACCCAAAAAATAGTTTGAACCCATGCTATCGGCTAATCTTCCGGTTGGTATTCTTGAAGAATAGGAAGCCTTTTGAATATTTGGATTTGCAAGGAGTTCGTTTTTAAATGTCTCTCGATTCGAAATATTGGATATCCTGACACTCAATACCTGATCTCGATTGTAGCCAGGGTCAGAATTTCGAATGAATTGCATTTGACTTTCTATAACTGCTATCGCAAATATTAATGCAATGGTAACGGTGTATTGAAAAGCGACTAGCCAGGATCTGAAATTCCATTTACTGGCATTCATTGATTGCTCGCCTTTTAGGGCCTGCACAAGGTTTACTTTGGATAAAAATACCGCCGGGTAAAGACCCGCAATAAGACCAACGCCTAATAATAGTGCCAATAACGAACCAAGAAGACCAAGTTGAGTAAATGGATTGAACACCATGGATTTCTCCATAAAATCATTCAAATATGGAAGGGCCCAAAGAATAAGTAAAACACACAGTGGAAGAGAGATAATTGTAATTAATGTGGATTCTGTTAAGAACTGTTTGATCAATGCGGTCTTGAACGCCCCGATGACCTTCCTTACTCCCACTTCTTTCATCCTTCTTGAATAGTGAGAAGTAGCGATGTTCATGTAGTTTACGCATGCAACTAGAAGTAATAAGATTCCAACAATACTGAAGATGTAAACTTGCTGAATAGACCCATTTCTTTCATATTCTCCTTCAAGGTTGGAGGTAAGATGAATATCGAGCATCGGTTGAAATTCAAAGTCATAGAAATCCCGAGCTTCGCCACGGGTAAGCGAACCGATGTATTTATCCCAAAACTCATCGTTCACAGTTTTAGTTAAAGTGGGGATGTCCGTGTTAGATGGAATTTTTGCATAGGTGAGCCAATTGTAATTTCCTCCAACATTGTTTGAGGCATTATCGCCAAAGATCATTTCAATGAACCTGATTGGGGCTAGATAATCAAAATGGAAATGCTGCTGATCAGGCATGTTTTCCATAACTCCTGTGATTTTAAATGGGGCTTCCTGACCACCTCCAGCCAATTTTAGTTGAGATCCTAAGATATTTTGCTCACGCCAATCTGTTCCATAGAGCTTGATTGCGGTTTCTTCTGTTAAGACAAGAGAGTAAAGGTCTGTGAAAGCTGTAGCAGGATCTCCTTCTATAAACTTGAATGAAAACACGTCAAAAACATCATCTCCTGCAAAAATGACAGGCTCGCCAGGAAATTTTTTGTCTCCAATTAGTATGTCTGGAAATGCCCATGGGTAAAATCGTACCGTGTGAGTAATGTCTGAGTAATCCTCTTTAAGTCTTTTAGCATGCCCAGCAGAAGCAAACGCCCATTGTCTACTAATGTCGCCATCTAGGGTATAGTTTTTTACCGTTACCCGATAGATTTCATCTGCATTTTCAAAATGTCGATCATAGCTGTATTCATCCTTTACAAATAATGAAATGAGTACAAAAGCTGCCAACCCGGTAGACAGTCCTATGATATTAATCACCGTACTGGATTTATATTTCCAGAGGTTTCTTAGTCCGATTTTTAAATAGTTTTTAAACATAGTAGTTTCCTTTTCGATTGAGTCGTATGGTTTAATTCTTTTCATCATACTTGGCTTAAATAGCCGGACAATCTGCCAGCTATACCAATTTTTGGCTTTGAGTATCCGTCCATTCCTGGCGATTAGTTGAAATTCCTCTTCGAGATCACCTTGTACATCTTCGTAATAGTCTTCTTTGAGGAACCAAGCCAAAAATCTAGTTGACCAGGAGGGAGGCGATGGTCTGATTTTAGGCCCTCGCGTACTCATAGGTAACATTAGGGATCGCAGACCATAGACTCATGCGAGTCTCTTTAGTATAGTCTAGCGCTGACTTGCCTGCTTTTGTTACTTTGAAAAATCGCTTTCGTTTTCCACCGCGAATGGCAGTGGCTTCTCCAAAGTTGGATTTCAAATATCCCTTTTTCTCCAACCTCCTTAAGGCCGTCTGAAGTGCACTAACGCTCACACTACGTTTTAGACGAGTTTCTATTTCTTGCTTTATAGATACTCCATAAGCGTCTTCGTGAAGGATAGCCACGGTGAGCAGAACGATCTCTTCAAATTCACCAAGTTGATATTCTTTCATATTTTCAATTATTAAATTTCTAATTGTAAATAAAATATAAAATTCCTAAACGTAAATAATATAATGAAGGTTATTTTGAGACACAAAAAAAGCCCCGGTGTTTACACCAGGGCTCTATCTTAGAAAATATTTTGAAACTAGATTGTTAACTGGAAATTGACTGGAAGCGTAATCTTTCCCTTCACAGGTTCTCCTTTTCTGTTTGTTGCAGGCACAAATGTTATTTTATTCAAAGACCGTTCAACTTCTTCTTTCATGTCATCACACGGGTAAGACTTGAACCTGTAGTTAGTTATCTCTCCAGCTTTGTTGATTTTAAGTTCTACAATCACTTTTCCCTCTATTCCTTGTTCGATGCTTGACTGTGGATAAGCAATTTGATTTAATACTTCTTTATAATTAGTTGCCTGAGGTTTTTCAGCATTACCTGTAGTAGCAAATGAGGCAAAAACGATTGCCATTGTAAATGAAAGTGCTATTATTTTTTTCATCTCTTCCTCCTTCTTAGTATTACTTTAATGTTATCTGAATATGTAATTCTTGCCTCTATATTACCTAAATTTTACTTTAAAGCCAATGTTTGCTGTATTTCTTAACATTAAGGTAACATTGGAAACTTGTGGATAAGTATTTAAATGGATCATCAAGTCTCTGATTCATGCCGATTATTTTCGTAAAATGTCACTTACGATCTTCAAATCCTCTGCAGGCTCAGGCAAGACGTATACGCTAGCTAAAGAGTACTTAAAACTTGCATTAAGAGCCCCGGATTATTACAAAAAGATCTTAGCTGTAACATTTACCAATCGAGCGGCCGAAGAAATGAAGGAACGTGTCCTTGAATTTCTGGTGGATATTTCTAATGGAAAGCATGAGCTAATTCCGGTAATGTCCAATGAATTAGGTAAGTCAGAAGAAGAAATTCAAATCAAAGCGCGCGAGACACTCGAGCACTTGCTTCACAACTACGGCTACTTCAACATCACAACCATTGATACTTTCTTCCATCGGGTAATTCGTGCATTTTCAAGGGAAATCGGGTTACAGGGAAGTTTTTCGATTGAACTAGATGATAAAAAGGTAACAGATTTTATAGCCAGCGATCTGTACGATGGGGTTGAAGAAAACGATCAGCTTAAGAAGTGGTTGGTTAATTTTTCAATGCATCGATTAGGAGATGGAAAGGGCTATGAATTTAAAAATGAAATAAAAGAACTCGCCAGCCAGCTTTTTTCAGAGGAATTCAAAAAGCTATCTCATGAGCAATTTGATAGGCCGGACGTAAAGGAGCGAATCGCTGAACTTCAGAGTAACTTATTGAAAAGTAAGTTCATCTTTGAGAATACACTCAAAAAGATTGGTCAGCAGTTTTATGAAGAGGTTTCTGAATCAGGCTTAAGTTTGGATGATTTCAGCGGTGGAAAAAAACGAACCCTTCCCAACTTCTTTAATCGACTTATTACCAAGGATTTCAAAACACTACTTAATAAAACCGTCGAAAATGCAAGAAGAGATCCTGAAGCCTGGACAGCAAAAAGTAGTGCTAAGCGTGCTTCCATTCTCCAACTTGCCATCGAAAAACTGATTCCACTGATGAATCAGGCGTTGGAGTATTTTGAAAAAAACCAGCAAGACTATTTTACATCCAGGGCTGTACTAAAGCATCTCTATACATTAGGACTCTTGTCTGATCTTACGAACAGACTGCAGGAATACAAGAAGGAAGAAGAGATCATCATGATTTCTGATCTGCCAGATTTTCTCAATCAGATCATCGATGATTCGGATGCACCATTTATCTATGAAAAAGTAGGAAGCAGGTACAGTCATTTCCTTATAGATGAGTTTCAGGACACATCAATCTTCCAGTGGAAAAATTTCCGTCCATTGCTAGAGGAGAGCCTGGCAAATGGGAATGAGAATATCATTGTTGGGGATGCCAAACAATCCATTTATGGGTTTAGAGGTGGTGATCCTTCATTATTAATGAGTGGAATCCAAAAGGACATCTCTTCAGCCCAACCTGATGATTCCAACAACACCAACTATAGGAGTGCAACAAACATTGTAGACTTCAATAATCACCTGTTTTCTAAGCTCCCAGAGCTAATTGGTGAATTAGCGGGTGATGATATCAATGATAAAGGAAGGGAGATGCTAAGTACTGCCTATGACGCTGTAGAGCAGATGGTTGCAGAACACAACCAAGATTCAGAAGGTTTGGTACATGTAGAGTTTTTTAAGAAAGAAAGAGAAGAGTCCTGGCATGATATCTCCATTGATCACACGATTCAATTGATAGAAAAGCTGCAAAAGGAAGGTCACAGTTTGAATGATATGGCCATGCTAGTCAGAACAAACAGGGAGGCCAGTCAAATTGTTCGAGCGATTCTAGATCATAAAAGAGATCATGACACTAACATTGAGGTTATTTCTGCGGATGGAATGCTGATCTCTAGTTCAAGAGTGGTTCGCTTAATCTTAACTGCATTTAACTACCTGCTCAACCCGAAAGACAATGTGGTAGAAAAGGATCTCATCTTTGAGTATCAACAGGTAGTGCTGGGAAGAAAACTGAATGAACATCAAGATTTTGCGAGTCTTGGAACCGGATTATTGCCTGAAGCTTTTACCAAGCACCAGGAGCACCTGTTGCATCTCCCTATTTTTGAATTGACAGAAGTTTTGATCCGTTTATTCAAACTGGATGAGATCAGTGATGAATTTGCCTACCTCCAGGCATTTCAGGATGCGATTTTAGAATTTGGAAAAAACAAGCGATCAGATATTCGCCTTTTTATGGAATGGTGGAAAGACGAAGCTGATAGCAGGTCCGTACAGTTGACTGGAGCACTTGATGCCATAGAGGTGATCACGTTGCATAAATCCAAAGGATTGCAATACTCGATTGTGATTGTTCCTTTTTGTACGTTCAGTCTGGATAGTAGAAGACACACATCATGGTATAAATCGCCCGAAGAAAAACCGTTTGATCTCTTGGATTCCATTCCCATTGAATATACAAGTAGCTTGACAAAGACTCGTTTCTTGGAATCGTACCAAGATGAAGTTGCCAAATGGTACCTGGAAAGCCTGAATATGTTGTATGTGGCGTTTACCCGGGCAGAGCGTGGGCTGTTTGCCTTTTGTGAAACACCATCTTCAAAGTCTACTTCGTATGGAGATATGTCGAAGCTTTTGTGGGCATATTTCAGACAGAATCAACCGGATGGCTGGAATGAAAACGGTACGCTATATAAGAAAGGAACACTTTCGGTTGAAAAAGCCAAAGTGTATGACCAACATACATCCCTGACATCATACCCTACCTACAAATGGAGCAATCGATTAACGATCCGGAAAACAGGCGCGGCTTATTTTGACCCCGAAGCTGAAAAGAAAAGGAGGGAAGGAATTCTGCTGCATCAGATTTTATCCGAAATCAAAACGAAGGATGAAGCTACAGAAGTGCTGGATAGGTACGAAAAATCCATGCAAATCACCACTGATGACAAAGGTTATTTTTCAAAGTTATTTTCTGAACTTTGGGAATTAGATATGGTTGGTTCATGGTTTGAACCCGGTGTAGATGTAAAAACCGAAGTAGTGGTTTTGCCAAAAGATGGTGAAGTAAAGCGGATGGATCGAGTAGTGATACAAGGTAACAATGCCACGGTAGTGGATTTCAAAAGCGGGAAACCATCCAACAAGGACAATGTTCAAGTGAAAGAATATGTGGACTTGCTCAATCAAATGGGCTATCAGACCGATGGATACTTATTGTACATTAAAGAGAAAAAAATAGTGTCCGTTTAGGGGTTTAACGGCCTTTATCTACCTTTACAGAAGCACACCAATGCTTTCTTATTGTTTAATCGTCAGATCTGCCGAAGCAGATTTGAAAAAATTAGTTAACCATGAGAATTGCCATTGGACTTTTTTTTACTCTTCAACTACTTTTTCTAAACGCGCAACACAACACCTACTACGTCGGTCATAGTGGTTTTGGCTGGGACCTGATTGTTGGTGAAATGGTCAATGACCTTGCGGCCGATGCAAACATTTCGACTTATGATTATGGGTTTCAATTCATCGGTGGAACCTGCCTTG